>NZ_JASATI010000039.1:0-43446 GCF_038440225.1 Hydrogenophaga sp. OTU3427
ACGCCGGCCTGAGTCCAGAACAACAGCTGTACACAACAGGCTTCATGGGTTCTTGATCTCGGCACCGGCGCGCAGGTAGAACCACCAGTTCAACACCAGGCACACGGCGTAAAAGGCTGCGAAGCCGTACATCGCAATCTGCGGCGTGCCAGCCTTGATCTGCGCACCGATCACCACTGGGGCCACAAAAGCACCATAGGCAGCGATGGCAGATGTCCAGCCCAGCACGGGGCCGGCCTGCTGGCGGTCGAAGATGACGCCGATGGTGCGGAAGGTGGAGCCATTGCCGATGCCGCTGGCGAAGAACAGCACCAGGAACAGGCCCAGGAACATGGGAAACCAGGTCTCGGGCGTGGCCGAGCCATAGGCCTGCATCATCACGTAGCCCACGGCCACCGAGGCCACCACCATCACGGCCGAGATGACCTGGGTGACGATGGAACCGCCGACCTTGTCCGAGATCCAGCCGCCGATGGGCCGCACGGCCGCACCGATGAAAGGGCCCATCCAGGCGTAGGTCAGGGCCGAGGGCGCGTTCGGGTTCTTGAGCGTGTGCTGCATGACGCCAGCCGCGTCGGGCACATGGCTGATGCCGAAGATCACCGTGATGGCCAGCGGCAGCGCCATCGAGAAGCCGATGAAGGAGCCGAAGGTGACGATGTAGAGCGCGGTCAGCGACCAGGTGTGCTTGTTGCCGAAGATGGCGAACTGCTTGGCGATGTTGTCCTTCATGGTGCCGAAGGCGGTGAGCTTCATCACCATCAGGGTGCTGACGATGATCAGCGGCATGGCCAGCCACATGTTGAGCAGGCCCAGGCCGGTGGGCGCCGGCAGGTAGAGGTACAGACCGATGCCGGCCGGCACAAAGGACAGGGTGTAGAGCCAGACGATCTTGACGAAGGCGGCGAGGGTGCTGCCCAGGCTGCTGTCCACACCGGGCGAGACGGTGCGCAGGTTGTTCATGCCGAACCAGCACAGGATGGACAGGGGAACGAGCGAGAGCAGCCAGGCGAAGCCGGCGTTCTGTATCCAGGTGGGGGTGCCGGCGGCGATCTTGCCGAAGATCCAGCCGCTGTCCTTCACCAGCGTCATCGATTCGCCGCCGAGAGCGCCGAGCAAGGGCATGGTCATCACCAGCGGGATCACGATCTGCATGGTGGTGACGCCGAAGTTGCCCAGGCCGGCGTTCAGCCCCAGCGCGGTGCCCTGCAGCCGCTTGGGGAAGAAGGTGCTGATGTTGGACATGCTGGAGGCGAAGTTGCCGCCGCCCACACCCGACCACAGCGCCATCAGCTGGAAGGCCCACAGCGGCCAGTCCTTGTGCTGCAGCACGATGCCGGTGCCGATGGCGGGGGCCAGCAGCATGGCGGTGGTGAGGAAGATGGTGTTTCGCCCGCCCGAGAGCCGGATCAGGAAGGACGCCGGGATGCGCATGGTGGCACCGGCCAGGCCCGCGATGGCCGTCAGCGAGAACAGCTCGGCCTGGCTGAACGGGAAGCCCAGGTTGAGCATCTGCACGGTGATGATGCCCCACATGCCCCAGATGGCGAAGCCACACAGCAGGGCCGGCACCGACAGCCAGAGGTTGCGGTAGGCGATCTTCTTGCCGGTCTGCTCCCAGAAGCTGTCGTCCTCGGGGCGCCAGTCGTCCAGGGTCGCACCGGTCTTGGTGGAATTGTTCATGGTGGGCTTTCAGTGGTGCAGTGAAAAGGCTTGGGCCGCCGGCCCCATGACTTCGGCCTTGCGCACCTCGGTCCAGTACATCCAGATCAGCGAGACCCAGACCACGCCGTACATCAGCATGAAGGCGCTGGAGCGGATGCCGGTGAGGTCGACCAGCAGGCCGAACAGGATGGGCAGCACAAAGCCGCCCAGGCCACCGGCCAGGCCGACGATGCCGCTGATGGCGCCGATGTTCTGCGGGTAGTCGTCGGCGATGTACTTGAAGACGCTGGCCTTGCCGAAGGCCCAGGCCACGCCCAGCACGAACATCAGGCCGGTGAACATGTAGACGTTGAGACCGATGTGGAAGGTCTGCGGGCCGTTGATGGTGTTGACGGTGAAATCGGTCTGCGGGTAGCTCAACAGGAACAGGCAGATCCAGCTCACCCACATCACCCACCATGTCACGCTGTGGGCGCCGTACTTGTCGCTCAGCACGCCACCCACGGCGCGCAGCACGCCACCGGGCAGGGAGAAACAGGCCGCCAGCAGCGCGGCGATGCGGATGTCCAGGCCGTACTCGCCGATGTAGTACTGCACCATCCACAGGGCCAGCGCCACGTAGCCGCCAAAAACGATGCTGTAGTACTGGCAGTACTTGAGCACCTTGGGGTCCTTGAGGGCCTTGAGCTGGTCGCCAAAGGTCACGGTGCTGGGCACCAGGTGGCTGGGATCGCTGTGGCTGAACATCCAGAACAGCAACACCGTGCCGGCCATGATGGCGGCGTAGACCTGGGGCACGGCGGCCCAGCCAAAGGCCACCAGGATCACCGGCGCGACGAACTTGTTGACCGCCGAGCCCGAGTTGCCGGCCCCGTAGATGCCCATGGCCATGCCCTTCTGGTGCTGCGGGAACCAGCGCGCCACGTAGGGCGTGCCGACCGAGAAGGAGCCTCCGGCCAGGCCCACGAACAGGCCGATCACCAGGAAGTGCCAGTACTGGGTGGCGTAGCCCATCATCCAGATCGCCGGCACAGTCACGGCCATCAGCACCGCCATGACGATGCGGCCACCGTAGCGATCGGTCCAGATGCCCAGCGGCACGCGGATCAGCGAACCGGTCAGCACCGGGGTGGCGGTCAGCAGGCCGAACTGCGTGGCGTTGAGGTCCAGCAGCTTCTTGATCGGGATGCCGATCACGCCGAACATCATCCACACCATGAAACACACGGTGAAGGCCCAGGTGCTGACGATCAGCACCGACCAGGCCCGGCGTTTGTGTTGGATATCGCTTGTCATCGAAAGACTCCTTGGTGCATGCCCTCACTGTGCCGACGGCGGGCGCCGCCGGGTATCCCCCGGTCAGCCGATACGGGCAGGGCAAGCGAACGATGGCGGCCAGCGGCCTACTCCCAAAGGACGAGGTCCAGCCCCGGCCAGGTTCAGGTCTTGTGGGCCCGCATGAAGGCCTGCAGCTCCTTGTCGGAGCGGCGGATGTGCAGGGACAGCCAGTCGCGCAGCACGGTGGAGAGCTGCGCGGCCACCGTGATCTGCCCGGCCTCGTAGCGCTGCTGCAGCTCGCGCAGGCGCTCGACGAAATGCGCGTGCCCCTGGCGGTGCCCTTCCAGGCGGGGAAAACGCGCGGCCACCATCTGCGCCTCCTCGCGCTGCAGGTGTTCGGCCGTGTAGCGGATCAGCTGCTCCAGGATGCCGCCCACCACCTCGCGGCCGCGGCCCTCGGTGGTGGCGCTGTGCAGCTCGTTGACCAGCCGCACCAGGTGCTGGTGGTCGGCATCGATGGGACCGTGGTCGATCACCATGTCGTCTGCCCATTGGAAATAAGCCATGGCCTGCGCTCCGGTGGGGATCAGGCCTGGGTCAGGCGCAAGGGCGTGGCGAGCCCGCCGCGCAGGGTGAACACGCTGACCGCGTGCACCAGCTGCTGGGCCTGGTGCTCCAGCGACTGCGCCGCGGCCGCCGCCTCCTCCACCAGGGCCGCGTTCTGCTGCGTCACCTGGTCCATCTGGCCCACGGCCTGGCTGATCTGGTCGATGCCGGCGGTCTGGTCCTGGCTGGCGTGGGTGATCTCACGCATCAGGTCGGCCACGCGGCGCACATGCACCACGATCTCGTCCATGGTGCTGCCGGCCTGCTCGACCAGCTTGCAGCCCTCGCTGACGTTGGCGACCGAGTCGCCGATCAGGTCCTTGATCTCCTTGGCCGCCGTGGCCGAGCGGCCGGCGAGGTTGCGCACCTCGCTGGCCACCACCGCAAAGCCCCGGCCCTGCTCGCCCGCGCGGGCCGCTTCCACGGCGGCGTTGAGGGCCAGGATGTTGGTCTGGAAGGCGATGCCGTCGATCACGCCGATGATGTCGGCGATGCGGCGCGAGGAGTCGTTGATGGCCTCCATGGTCTCGACCACGCGGCCCACCACCGCCCCGCCCTGGACCGCCACCTCCGAGGCCGACTCGGCGAGCCGGTTGGCGTGCTGACCACTCTCGTAGTTCTGCTTGACCGTCTGCGCCAGCTCCTGCATGGAGGCCGAGGTCTGCTCCAGCGCGCTGGCCTGTTCCTCGGTGCGCGAGGACAGGTCCAGGTTGCCGGCGGCGATCTGGCTGGTGGCCGTGGCCATGGTGTCGGCGCCCTGGCGCACCCGGCCCACGATGTGGGTCAGGCTCTCGTTCATCTCGCCCAGCGCGGTCAGCAGCTGGCCACATTCGTCCTGGCTGCGCGCCACCACGGTGTTGTCCAAGTGGCCGGCCGCCACGCGGCGCGCGATCGCCACCGCCTCGCCCAGGGGCCGGGTGATGGAGCGCGTGACCCACCAGGCAAAGGCCACCGCCACCGCCACGCTGGCCGCGCCCAGCAGCAGCAGCAGGCGGCGCGACAGCGCGATGCTGGCCTGGACCTCGGCGCTGCTGGCCACCACGATGCGTTTCTGCAGCACGGCCAGGCGGTCGATGGGCCCTTGCAAGGCGTCCAGCGCGGGCAGGGTCTCGCTCAGCATCAGTCGGGTCGCGCCCTCGCGATCGCCGGCCTCGACAAGCTTGTCCACCTTGCCAAAAGACGCCACGTAGGCGCCGCGCGCGGTCTTGAGCGTGGCCAGCAGTTGCTGACCCTCGGGCAGGTAGATCAGGCGCTCCAGCGTGGCCAGCGCCTCGTCGATGGTTTTCTTGTTCTCGGCGATGCGGGCGCGCACCCGCACCAGCTGGGCCGCATCGCTGACGATCAGCAGCTCCATGGTGCGGCGCGCGTTGGCCCGGGTGGTGGCGTTGATGACACCGGCCGCCTCGGCCTTAACCCAGTCGGCCTCGATGATGCGGGTGTTGACCTCGGCCACCTGGCTGAAACGCAGGACGGCCAGGGCAATGGCCAGCACGGTGAACGCGATCAGCAGGCCGAAGCCGAGCGCGAGGCGCATTCCGATGCGCAGATTCTGAAAAGACATGACAACAACCTTCTGATGGGTGCCACGACTGTGCGCCGCCAGACGCCGGCCGAACATCCTTCGGACAGCCAGTCGCGCCCTGGCTGAAGGAGGATGGCCCGGCGCCGGCCATCGTTCGAAAGGCGTAGTGCCGTGGCGCGGCGCCACCAGGCCCTACCATGTGGCCCATGACCACCGGCCAACCGCTGCCGGGCTTTGGCGGCCCGTCGGCCAGCACCGAAGCCCCCCTGGAAATGCTCGCCGCCTGCCACGGCCGGGTGGAGCAGCAATGCGCCACCCTGCTGCGCCTGGCGCCCCACGTGGCGCTACACGGCGCCGACACCGCGGCCCGCCAGGCCGCGACGGCGGTGATGCGCTACTTCGACTCCGCCGCCGTGCACCACCACGCGGACGAGGAGGACGACCTGTTCCCGGCGCTGCGCGAGGCGCTGGCTGGCTCCGACGCGGTCTGTGTGGTGGCGCTGATCGACGCCCTGTGCGCCGACCACCGCGCGCTGGAGGCTCGCTGGCGCCGCCTGCGCGCCCAGCTGGCCGCCACCGTGGCCGGCGACGCCGGCGCGCTCACGGCCGACGAGGTGAACGGTTTCGTCGACGCCTACCGGCACCACATCGAACGCGAGGACACCGAGCTGCTACCGATGGCCGCGCGCGTGATCGACGACGCCAGCCTGCACCGTGTGGGCGAGGCCATGCGCGAACGCCGCGGCATCCCGCCGGTGCTGTGAAACCCATGCGCCCCATCCGCAGTGGCCGCCGCCGGGCTGGCTACGCCAGACGGCTGGTGTCGCCCCCTGGGGGGTGACGCCGAAGGCGGCGCGGGGGGGTCTAAACCACCCCGCGCTCGGTGGCATACACCGCCGCATGCACCCGGTTGCTGAGTTCGAGCTTGCGCAGGATGTGCTGCACGTGGATCTTGACCGTGGTCTCGGCGATGTCCAGCGCACGGGCGATGAGCTTGTTGCTGTCGCCGTGGGCGATCAGGCGCAGGATGTCGCGTTCGCGCGGCGACAGGCTGTGGATGCGGTCGGACGGGTCGGTGTCGAAACGCCGAGCCGTGGCCAGGCGAACCGGCTCGGAGGCGACGGGGGCTTCCGGGGCCAGCGCGGGGGCTTCCGGCGCCTCACGCAGCAGGCCCACCAGCTTGCCCATCATCTCCGGGCTGATGACGGAGTCGCCCTCCCAGACCTTCTGGATCGAGTCGGCCAGGTCCTGGGTGTCGATGGTCTTGAGCAGGTAGCCGTCGGCGCCGGCGCGCAGGCCGGCGGCCAGGTCGGCCTCGTTTTCGCTCACCGTCAGCATCAGCACCCGCACCTGGGGCAGCAGTTCCTTGAGGCCGGCGATGGCCGCGATGCCCGAGACCCCGGGCATGTGGTTGTCGAGCAGGATCAGGTCGGGCCGCAGCCGGGCCGCGCTCTGCAGGGCGCTGGTGGCGTCGCCAGCCTCGCCCACCACGCTGAAGCGGCGGTCCTGCGCCAGCAGCGCGACCAGGCCGCGGCGAAAGAGCTTGTGGTCGTCGACCACCAGCAGGCGGATGGGAGCGGACATGTCGGAGAGGTTCATTCAGGTGGCCAGTTCAATTTCAACCTGGGTGCCGGCGCCCGGTGCGGACAACACCTGCACCTGGGCCCCGATGCGTTCGGCGCGTTCGCGCATGATGTGCAGGCCCACGTGGGTGTCGCTGGCCGAGGCCGCCACGGCCTGGAAGCCGCGCCCGTTGTCGCGCACCACGAAGCGCCAGCGCGGGCCCTTCTCGACCGTGACGAAGACGTCGCTGGCGTCGGCGTGTTTGCGCACGTTGGACAAGGCCTCCTGCACCACGTGCAGCACCTGCAGCTGGACGTCGGAGGGCAGGGCGACGCCGTGCCCCTGCAGTTCGAGGTGGGCCTTGAGGCCGCTCTGGTGCTCGAACTTCTTGAGCGTGACGCGCAGCGCCTGCTCGATGTCGTCGCTGTTGGTGCGGGTGCGGAAATGCACCAGCAGTTCGCGCACGTCGTTGGTGCTTTCGCGCACGCCGACGTCGAGCTCGTCGATGATGGTCGACACGCCCTCGGTGTTGCCTCGCGACACGGCCTGGCGCAGCAGGGTGATCTGGATCTTGAGAAAGGCCAGCGACTGGGCGATGGAGTCGTGCAGCTCGCGCGCGAGCATGGTGCGCTCCTCGCTGACGGCGGCCTCGCGCACCAGGGCCTCGGTGCGCAGGTTTTCCACCGCGTTGGCCAGGTGGCCGGCCAGGGCGTCGTAAAGCGCGCGGTCCTCGTCGCCCAGCGTGGCCTCGCCCCGGTAGAACAGGTCGACCTCGCCCAGGATGCGCTGCTGCAGCCGGATGGGCACGCTGACGAGGCTGCTGTAGCCGGCCTTGGCGCAGCCGCCCAGGCGGTGGTCGTGGGTCGAGAGGATGGGGATCACCCGCGTGTGGGCAATGGCCTGCGGCTGGCCACAGGCGCACAGCCCGGCCTCCAGGCAGCGCTCCTCGCGCACCAGCTCCTCGGGCAGGCAGTCGCTGCCCAGCATGAGGTAGCGCTGGCTGGCTTCGTCGGACCAGCGCACCGCCACCGCATCGGCACCGCTGAGCTGGCGCACCTTCTGCGCAAAACCCTGGGCCAGCTCCTCCAGCGTGTGGACCTCGACCAGGAAGGTGCTGACCTCGTACAGCGCCGCCAGGCGCGCGCGTTTGGACTCCAGGTCGCGGGTCTTGTCCAACACCTTCTGCTCCAGCCCGTGGTAGAGCGCCTGCAGCGTCTTGGCCATGTGGTTGAAGCCGGCGGCCAGCTGGCCGAACTCGTCGGGGGCCTCGCTGGGCACGCGGATGGCGAAGTCGCCCGACTCGACGCGCTGGAAGGCGACACGCAGGCGCTGCAGCGGGTGGATCACGAACAGGTAGCCGACGTAGAGCGACAACACCGCGGCCACCACCGCCAGCGCCATCATCAGGAACTGGAACAGGTTGAGCACGGCCGTCAGCCGCGACATGGTCTTCTCGATCGCCATCACCAGCGCGTCCATCTGGACCACGAAGGCGTCGACATCGCGGGTCAGGCTGGCCTCATCGCGCCGAGGGTGCGTCCCCCATTCGCCGCGCAGGTCCTGCCAACTGGTCCGCAAGGACTCGAAACGCGCGCGGGTGTCTTCGTTCCACGGCACCGACAGGGGACGTTGCGGATCGCCCGAGGCCAGCAGGGCCAGCGTGCCATCGAACTCGCGCACCAGCGCCTGCACCTCCTGCGGCTGACGCCCGCCGTGCAGGGCGCTGGTCAGGCGCCAGGCCTGCATGCGCAGGCGCCCGGCCTCGTTGACGGCGGCGGCGCCGCCGTCAAGCTGGCGGGTGACCCACATGGTCAGGCCGATGGACACCAGCGCCAGCAACAGCAGTGCCAGGCCCATGGCCAGGAACTTGGTGGACAGCCGGCCACGCCAGCGCAAGGGGATCAGGGTCATCGAGGGCGGTCGGGGAGCCGTGGCCGGACAGGCGGCCGCAACGGTCAGGAAAATGTGTATTGTCCCGACGCCGGCACCGTCTTGTCCATCCTTGCCGGCGGCGGGCGTGGCGGCGGCATCGTTCTTTCGGCCTATGCCGCCCTGCGCGAGGCCACCGCCCGGGCCCGGCACGCCCATCGGTAGGATGGCGTTCTTTCGGCGACTGGGCCACAGTCAACCCATGGAGAAACCGATGATCGACCGGTCCGCGCCCGACGCGCCCTTGCCGACGGGCCCCGAACACGTGTGCTGGGCCGAGACCCTGCTGCACAGCCGCCGCACCACCCTGCCCAAGCGCCTGCGCGGCCCAGGGCCAGACGCCGCGCAGCAGGCGCAGATTCTGCGAGCCGCGGCGGCGGCGCCCGACCATGGGCAGTTGCTGCCCTGGCGCTTCATCGAGGTGCCCGAGGCCCGGCGGTCCGCGCTGGCGGCGGCCTTCGCCCAGGCCCTGCACGAGCGCGATCCGCTGGCCACCGCCGAGGAGCGCCAGCAGGCCGGCGACAAGGCCTTCCGCTCGCCCTGGCTGCTGCTGGCCGTGTGCGCGGTGCGTGGCGGCGACCCCGAGGTGCCGGCGCAGGAGCGCCTGCTGTCGGCCGGCTGCGCGCTGCAGAACATGCTGCTGATGGCCACGGCCATGGGTTTTGGCTCGGCCCTGACCAGTGGCAAGGCCATGCAGTCGGCGGCCCTGCGCACGCTGTTCGCCCTGGGCGCCGACGAGGACGCCCTGTGTTTCCTCAACGTGGGCCAGGTGATCGAGCCACGCCGGCCACGGCCGCGACCGTCGCCAGAGACCTACTTCAGCCGCCTGGGCTGAACGTCCTGTGGCGCCGCGCGCAGCGGAATCCGCAGCACCACCCAGGCCCCCACGCCGCCGCCCAGCAGCAGCAAGGCCAACAACCAGGGGCGCCCGGCCAGCAGCCAGGCCGAGAACACGACCATGGCACCCATGCTGCCCAGTGCCACCCAGCGCGTGCGTCGGGTCAGGCTGCGGTGGGTTTCCCAGTCACGCAGCGGCGGGCCCAGCCACGGGTGGTTCAGCAGCCAGCGGTGCAGCCTCGGCGAGGCCCGCACGAAACAGGCCGCCGCCAGCAGCACAAACGGCGTGGTCGGCAGGCCGGGCACGACCACGCCCACCAGGCCCAGCACCAGCGCGAGCAGGCCCACCGCGATCAGCAGCAGGCGCCGCCAGGCTGGCATGGCAGGGGACTCGCGCGGGTCGGTGGCGTCCATGCGGGCCATCATAGGACCAGCCGCCCCCTCGGGGAACTTGGCCGCGCCGACGCGCTCCATCCTGGCGTCATCCGCTCTTGAGACCTTCATCTTGTTACGCAGAACCTTGCTGTCCACCGGCGCCCTCGCCGGCCTGGGCGCCACCACCTTGCCGCTGGCCGCCGCCACCTGGGACCACCTGCGCGCCCTGCCCCGCAGCCCGCGCCTGCCGGTGCTGTTCCTGGGCCACGGCAGCCCCATGAACGCCATCGAGGACAACGCCTACCGGCGCAGCTGGCAGGCCCTGGGCGCCGAGTTCGGCACCCGCTACCCGCGCCCCAGCCTGGTCCTGTGTGTCTCGGCGCACTGGTTGACCCGGGGCTGGTGGCTGACCGGCATGGACAAGCCCAAGACCATCCACGATTTCGGCGGTTTTCCGCAGGCCTTGTTCGACCAGCGTTTCCCGGCGCCCGGCGCGCCCGCGGCGGCGCGCGAGATCGCCCGCGGCATCGCCTCGCCCCGCATCGCGCTGGACACCACCGAATGGGGCTTCGACCACGGCACCTGGTCGGTGCTCAAGCCCATGTTTCCGCAGGCCGACGTGCCGGTGGTGCAGCTCAGCATGGACTACGACCGGCCACCCCACGAACACCTGGCGCTGGGGCGCGAGCTGAAGGCGCTGCGCGAGCGCGGCGTGCTGATCGTGGGCAGCGGCAACATCGTGCACAACCTGCGGCGCACCCAGCGCGGCGCCTCGGCCATGCAGGCCCACGACTGGGCGCTGGCCTTCGACCAGGTGGTGACGCGCCAGCTGCAGGACGGCGCGCACGCGCAGCTGGCCGACTTCCAGAAGCTGGGCGAGGTGGCCCGCCTGGCCCACCCGACCTGGGAACACTACCTGCCGCTGCTGCACGCGGCCGGCGCGGTGGACGCGGGCGAGCCGCTGCGCTTCTTCAACACCAGCTACCAGTCCGCGTCCATCTCCATGCGCTCGGTGGTCTGGGGCTGAGACCCGCGCGGGGCCCCGCTCAGCGGGCGACCGCGATCACGCCACAGGCGATGCGCCGGCCCGAGTTGCCGGCCGGCTGCGACTGGTAGTCGTCGGGGTCGGCGTGGACCACCACGGCGCGGCCCAGGATGCCACCGGCGCTGTTGTCCAGTTTCAGGCCATGCACCTCGGCCCGGTAGTGGGCCTGGCCGCTGGCATCGGCCACCAGGTTGGGCAGATCGCCGGCGTGGCGCGGCGCCGCGCCGTGGTGGGCATGGGCACCCGGGTTGCCGTGGGGCTGGCCCGTCGGGTTGAAGTGGCCTTTGGCGCTGCTGGCATCGGCGGCGCTGCAGTCGCCGGCCTCGTGCACGTGGAAGCCGTGCTGGCGGCCCGGGGTCAGGCCACTGATGTGCGCTTCCACCAGCACCATGTCGCCCTTGGCGGAAAAGCCCACGGTGCCACCGACCTGGCTGCCCGAGCGGGCCTCCAGCCGGGCCTGGGGACCGGGCGCACCGCCGCCCATGGCGGCACAACCGGCCAGCAGGGCCAACACGGCGGTCGAACTCACGGCCAGCAAGGGCCAACGGGACAAGGGGGTCATGGGCATCTCCAGCGCTTGGGGGGGTTGAGGGATGGGCAAACGGCGTGACGGTAGCACAGGCCGAAGGCATGTCCCAACTTGATACAAGATCAAACACGCCAGGCGCGCCAGCCGCGCCCGGGCAGCGGAAAATCCGGGTTCTTCCCCACCGCCACCCATGGCCACAGGTGGCCCATCCATTCCACGCTCAGAACCGACCCATGCCCCGAGCCACCCTCTGGCGATTGCGCTTGCGAACCTGGCTGATCGCCCTGTCGCTGCTGGGCATGCTGCCCTTGCTGGTGTTCTCGGTGTCGGTGCTGTGGGCCTACTCGACCCACCAGCAGCGCGTGATCCTGGACGACCTGGCGCACCGCGCCGACGACCTGGCCCGCGCATCGGCCGAACGTGTCCACGTGGCCGTGAGTGCCCTGCACAGCCTGGCCGAGTCCGACGCCGCGCAGCAGCAGAACGTGCCGGCGCTGTACGCGCAGGCCCAGCGCATCCTGGGACACAACCCGGATTTCCGGGCCGTCACGCTGGCCGACGCCCAGGGCCAGATGGTGTTCCTGACCGCGATGCCGCTGGGCAGTCCGACCCTGTCCATCAACACGCCCGAGCTGGTGCAGCGCGCGCTGCAGTCGCGCGAGCCCAATGTGTCCGGCCCCTTCAAGTCGCCGACCAGCGCGCTGACCGTGGTGGCGGTGACGGTGCCGGTGGTCATCGGCGGCGAGGCGCGCTACGCCCTGCGCATGATCCTCACCACCGACTCCATCAACGAGCTGATCCAGCGACAGGCACTGCCCAGGGACTGGATCGCGGGCATCACCGACCGGCAGGGCCGGCTGCTGGCACGCAACCGGCTGCCCGAGCGCTTTGTCGGCGAGCTGGCCAGCCCGGACTTCGTGGCGGCGATCAACCGCGACGACGGGCGGATCTTCCAGGGCACCACGCTGGACGGCGTGCGCACCACCAACATCGTGCGGCCCATCCACGGCCGCGACTGGTACCTGGCTTTGGGCGTGCCCAACACCGTGCTCAACGAGTCGCTGCGCGACCTGCTGGTGCGCATGGTGCTGCTGGCGGCCGCCTGGCTGGGCCTGGCGCTGCTGACGGCGCGTTTTTTTGGTGCCTACCTGGTTCGCCAGATGCAGGCCGTGGCCACCGCCTTCCGGGGCGACGCCGCCACCCTGGCCCTGGGCACCACGGTGCGCATCACCGAGTTGTGGGAAATCTGCCAGAACCTGCTGGACGCGCGGCGCAAGGAAGCGCTGGCACGTTCGCGCCTGGACCTGGTGGCCATGCAGCGCGACGAGGTGCAGGACCTCTACGACCGTGCGCCCTGCGGCTACCACTCGCTGGACCGCCACGGCAACTACGTGCAGGTCAACCAGACCGAGCTGAACTGGCTGGGGGCCACGAAGGAGGAGGTGATCGGCCGGCCATTCACGGACTTCCTCAGCGACAGCAGCAAGCTCATCTTCGCCCAGACCTTTCCCGAATTCCTGGCGCGGGGTCACATCAAGGACGTGGAGTTCGAGCTGCGGCGCGGCACCGGCAGCCTGATGCCGGTGCTGGTGAGCGCCACCGCCATCCTCGACGAGGCCGGCGAGATGCTGATGAGCCGCAGCACGGTGTTCGACAACACCGACCAGAAGATGATGGAGGCGCAACTCGAACGGCTGGCCCGCACCGACATGCTGACCAGCCTGAGCAACCGGCGGGACTTCTACGACCAGGCCGAGCGCGAGATCGCCCGCGCCCGGCGGCATGGCGTGGCCCTGTCGCTCATGCTGCTGGACATCGACCACTTCAAGCAGGTCAACGACGTGCACGGCCACGCCGCCGGCGACGAGGTGCTGCGGCACCTGAGCCGCACCGTCGGCCAGGTGCTGCGCGAGACCGACCTGCCGGCGCGCCTGGGCGGCGAGGAGTTCGCGGTGCTGATGCCCGACACCGACCTGGACTCCGCCGCCGACGTGGCCGAGCGGCTGCGGCTCAAGCTCGGCAACACCCCGGCGGTGCTGGGCAGCGGCGCCGCGCTGGCCTACACGGTGTCGATCGGCGTTGCCGCGTGGGCCCAGGGCGACACCGACGTGGACGCTGCGCTGCAGCGCGCCGACGCGGCCCTCTACCGGGCCAAGCACGGCGGCCGCAACCAGGTCTGCCGCGAGGCTTGAACAGCGGCCGACGGTGCGGGCGCGGCGGCATTCAGAACGTGGTTACGTTCTCAGACCCGTATCACCTCGCCCTTCATCGACCAGAGGATGGCGAGCACCTCGTTGCGCACGGGGGGCTCGATGCCGCAGGACACCAGCGCGGCCATGGCATCGTCGATCACGGCCACGAACTCCTGCTCGCTGATGTTCATGCCCCGGTGGGTGGCGAGCATGTCCTTGCCGGCATAGGCCTCGGGGCCACCGGCGCCGGCGCAGAAGAAATCGATCACGTTGCGCTCCAGGCGGTCCATGTCTTGGATCTGCGCGTAGCGGTTGCTCACCAGCGGGTTGGCCAGGTGGTTCTGGATCAATGCCCGGGTGATGCGGGCAATGCCGTCGCGGCGGCCCAGGCGGTCGTAGAGGGTGGTGGTGGGCGTGTTCATGTCGGGCTCGGGTACAGGGAAGGTGAAAGGGGTGGCTCAGGCGTGCAGCAGCGCGTGGGTCGGGCTGAGCTGACGCATCCACGACGCGTATTCCAGCTGGCCCGGGTCCGGCGCTGGGTCGAACAGCGCGTGGTGCAGGCTGTTCAGCTGGCCAAACAGCGCCTGCTCCAGTTCGAGCAACGACTGCTGCGTCAGCGGCTGCGGCAAGGTCAGCACGGCCAGCCCCTGGCTGGGCAGGGGCAGGTTCAGTTGGGTGGCGGTCATGGTGGGCTCCTCGAACAGATGACAGAC
This sequence comes from Hydrogenophaga sp. OTU3427, assembly GCF_038440225.1. Classification (NCBI taxonomy): domain Bacteria; kingdom Pseudomonadati; phylum Pseudomonadota; class Betaproteobacteria; order Burkholderiales; family Comamonadaceae; genus Hydrogenophaga; species Hydrogenophaga sp. OTU3427. Next base: position 14,255 of record NZ_JASATI010000039.1, read on the forward strand.
CGACATCGGCCTGCGGAACACAGCATCCCCACCCGCCGTTCCTGAAACGTTCCTGGCCACTTCCGGGCTTGTGCGGACGGCCGCTCGCCTTCAGACTCGCCACATGGAGCACCTGACGCCTTCGCCGGCTGCCGACGAGCCGCCCTCGCGGCTGGACATCGGCCTGCTGGGCCGCTTCGCCGTGGCGGTGGACGGCGTCGAGATCGCGGCCGAGCACTGGCCCAGCCTGCGCGCCACCCACCTGGTCCAGCTGCTGAGCCTGCAGCCAGGGCACCGCCTGTCGCGCGATCTCGCCATCGACGCCCTGTGGCCGGCGCTGGACCCCGAAGCCGGCGCGGCCAACCTGCGCAAGGCGCTGCACCACGCGCGGCAGGCGCTGGGCCGGCACGATGCCGTCACCCAGCAGGCGGGTGAACTCGTGTTGTGGCCCGGGCGGCCGGTGGACGTGGACGCCGACCGCTTCGAACAAGGCGCCGCGCAGGCCTTGCAGCAGCACGATGCGGCGGCCTGCGCCGAAGCGGCCGGCCACTACGCCGGCAAGCTGCTGCCCGGCACGGGCTATGAACCCTGGACCGAACCGGCCCGCGAGCGCCTGCAGGCGCGCTACCTGGAGTTGCTGCGCGCCAGTGCGCAGTGGGAACGCCTGGCGCAGCAGGACCCCACCCACGAGGCGGCCCACCGGGCGCTGATGCAGCGCGAACTGGACGCCGGCAACCGCGCCGCCGCGCTGCGCTGGTACGCGCAGCTGCGCGAAGCGCTGCAGCACACCTTGGGCGTGGCGCCCGACGCCCGGACCGAGGCCCTGTACGAACGCTGCGTGGCCGGCCTGCAGACCGCCGGACCGGCCTTTGTGGGCCGCGCCCAGGAACTGGCACAGGTGACGGCCTGGCTGGGCCTGCCGCCCACGGAGCGTCCGGGTGGCATCGTGCTGCGCGGGCCGGCCGGCATGGGCAAAAGCGCCCTGTGCCGCGAAATCGGCGCACAGGCGCGCGGGCGCGGCTGGCGGGTGCTGCGCATCGACGCCACCGACACCGGCCGCACCTACGGCGCCATCGCCACCGTCGCCGAGCGGCTGATCCTGGACAACCGCGCCCTGCTGGACCAGATCGGCGCGCCGGCCCACACGGTGCTGGCGTCGCTCAGCCCTTTGGCGGCGCCGGCCAAGGCCGCGCTGGGTCCCCTGGGTCGGCACCAGGTGGTGGGCGCGATCCGGCGCCTGCTGCTGGCGGCGGCGGCGGGCGACCCGCTGCTCCTGCTGCTCGACGACGCGCACCTGATCGACGATGCCGATGTCGACGTGCTGCTGCAACTGGCCATGGCGGGACCGCCGCTGTGCGTGCTGCTGGCCACACGGCCCGTGCCAACGGCCACGGCCCTGGCGCGTGGCGAGGCGCGGCTGCTGCGCGCCGGTGTGTTGCGCGCCTTGCCCCTGCCCCCGCTGGACGAGGACGAGTGCCGCCGCCTGGTGGACCGCGCCCTGCCGGCGCCCCAGGCCGACGCGGTGGTGTCGCGCATCGTGCAGGCGGCCGAAGGCAACCCGTTTGCCGCCATCGAACTGGCGCGCTGCGCCACCGGCCACCCGGACGGGCCGCTGCCGGGCAGCACCGCCGAGGCCATCACCACGCGGCTGTGCGACGCACCGGCCGACGCCCAGGCCCTGCTGCGCTGGCTGGCGCTGTGTGGCGACGAACTGGACCACCACACCGTGGAGGCCCTGGCGGCGCTGGCGCAGACACCCGGCCTCGCGGCGCTGGACGGCGCGCTGGCGGCCGGCGTGCTGGTGCTGTCGAGCGGTCGCTACCGTTTTCGGCACGAGCTGGTGCGCCAGGCCCTGATCGAGCAGGTGCCGCCACACCGCCGCGCCCGGATGCACCGCGACATCGCCACCCGGCTGGCCGAGACCGATGCCACGCCGGCCAGCGTGGCGCGGCACTGGCTGGACGCTGGCCAGCCCCGCCAGGCCCTGCCCTGGCAGCTGGCGGCCGCCCGGCAGGCCGTGCGCCTGGCCGCCTTCAGCGACGCCCTGCGCCACCTCGCGCCCCTGCTGGCCTTCGAGCCCCAGCACGCCGAGGCACTGCGGCTGCGGGCCGAGGCCCTGGACGCGCTCGGCGACCCCGCCGCCATGGCCGCCTACCGGCTCGCGGCCGACGCGGCCGGCGAACCCGACAGCCACAACCTGCGGGCCAAGGCGGCGCTGGCGCAGGTCAAGCAGGGCGATCCCAAGGGCGCGCTGCTGGCCCTGGTCGGCCTGTCGCCGACCTCGGTGGACGGCCGCCTGAGCGAAGCCCTGGCCTACAGCGGCGCGGCGGCGCTGGGGGCGGCCGATCCCGCGATGGGCACCGCCAAGGCGGCGGTGGCGCGCAAGCTGGCGCTCGAATCCGGGGACACGGCCGCGCTGGTGATCGCCTCGTGGGCACAGGCGGCGGCGGCGCACGCGCGTGGCGAGCTGCACCGCAGCGTGTGGGCCGATCTGCAGGAAACCCGCCATGTGCCCCACCTGGCCTTGCGGGTGTTCGACGGCCACCTGTGCATCACCCAGCGTTTTCTCTATGGCGCCCGCCCCTATGCCGACGTGATCGCGTTCGCCAACGCCCTGGCCACCGAGGCACAGCGCCTGGGCGCCGCCCGTGGCCACGCGTTTGGCGTGACCCTGCGGGGCGAGGCCGAATGGCTGGCCGGCGACCTGGCGGCGGCACGGACACACCTGCGCGAAGGCGCGCGGCTGCACCGCGCGATCGGCGGGCCGGTGGGCGAGGCCCTGGCCCTGCAGCGGCTGGCCGAGCTGCACCTGCACGAAGGCCGGCGCGGCGAGGCCCGGGCCTTGCTGGACGAAGCGCTGGACCTGGCGCGCCAGACCGACATCGGCTTTCACCTGCTCGACCGCATCTACGGCACCCGCATCCGCCTGCACGCCCACGACCCGGCGGCCGCGCTGCACGTGATGGAAGACGCCAGCGAATCGGTGCGCGGGCCGCTGGAAACCTGCCCGGGCTGCCGCATCACCTTCGCGGTGCCGGCCGCCGTGGCCGCGGCCCGAGCCGGCGAAGTCGCCCTGGCCGAGCAACACGAGGCGCAATGCGCCTACCTGGCCGACGTGGTGATGCGCCTGCCCGCCTGGCACGCGGCCCACGACGAGGTGCGGGGCCACATCGCCGCCGCGCGGGCCACGCAGCGGGCCACACAGCGAGATGAGGCGGTGGCACGGTTCGCGGCAGCGGCCACGCGCTTCCGCTCGGCCGGCCACCCCCTGGACGCGGCGCGCTGCGAGCGCCTGGCCACGGACGTGGCCCTCGGCGGACGGCCCAGCGGCGCCTGAGCGCCGCGATCAAGGCAGGTCAGGCCGTGGCGGCGCCGGCCTTGTCGAAGCTGTACTGGCCGCTGCTGGCGTCGAAGGCGCGCGGGGCCAGGTCACCGGCCTGGTAGGCCCGGCCGGTGACCTTCTGGTACTGGTCCAGGATGCCCTGTGTCACCGGGATGCCCGCCTCGGTCAGCATGGCCGGGAGGTAGGCCGCCGGGTCGGCGCCGTTGCACATCGCCCCCCCGCCCAGCACCATGCAGCTGTTGCCCTGGCCCTGCGACACCATCAGCGCGCGGATCGAGGCGCGGTTGTCCTGCGCCCGGGTGTAGTCCTCGGTCCAGCCGTACTGCTTGGCACGCTCGGCGATGCCGGGATTGGCCGGCACATAGGTGCTGGGCGTGGCGGCCGCGCGGGCGGTGGACGCCGGCGCGCGGCTGAGCAACAAGGCGGCCAGCTCCGACCGCGGCGCCGGGCTGGCGCTGGCCGTGGCCTGCGCGCAGCGCTGGGCGGTGCTGCTGGCCAGCTGGTCGCGGAAGCTGGTGCCCGGCCGGGGCGATGCCAACGCGCCAGCCGTCTTGTCGGCGGCGCCCCTGGCGGCCTGGAAAGCGGCCGTGCGGGCGTTGGCGGAGGAGAAAAGCAGGTTCAGGTTCATGGCGCGCGGTCCGGTTCGGATGCCAGGCAGACCTGTGTCCATGCCCGGTGCTGGTCTGAGTGTGCGCCGGTCCGTGCGCGGCGATGGGCGGATAAGTGGGGGGATTGCCTGCCGATTCGGGAGGCGTGCATGCAAACGAGCCACCCCAGAAACGACAAAGCCCTTGATGATCAAGGGCCTGGGCGTTTGCTGGTGCGGCTGGCGGGGATCGAACCCACGACCCTCGGCTTCGGAGGCCAAGAAACCATCTGGTTGTCAGATGGTTTGGCTGGTTGACGTGCTGCGCAGAACGGCAGCAATCGTTGATTTTCATAGGGAAACGGTTGTCCGGCTTTTCAGCCTCAGATGGACAGATGGTTTCGATCATCACCGATTGATGTCCATCATATCTGCTTTTTCAAAAACACCGATCTATCGGTCAAGAGACGATTGGTCCACATTTTTGGCCACCCCCATTGGCCAAATGAACAGACTGCTCAGGTCATGGGTCACCAGCGTAGCTAGCGGCTTGAGCCGAGGATTGTCCTCACTCCATTGGCGTCAAAACGAAACGTTCGATTCGATTTTTGGCGTCATCGAACGCCATCCACAAGAATCGAAACCCTTGCTTCGATTCCTTGTGTGCTTGGGGCATTGAGCGATAAAATCGAAACGAATATTTCGATTTCTTCTGCACCATGCACATCCCCATCAACCAAGTATCAGACGTTGGAAACGCCATCCTGGCGGTCCGCAAGGAAAGCGGCGTACGTCAGGACGACGCGGCCGGCAGCGCGGGCGTGAGCCACGTGTTCCTGCGCGACCTGGAGCGCGGCAAGGAGACGGTGCAGTTCGGGCGCGTACTTCGTGTGCTCGAAGAACTGGGCATCCGGATGGTTCTGGAGATTCCGAGCACCGCCGAGGCGCGCTTCTTGGCCCTGTCAGGAAAGCCTTCGCCCAACCCGTCGGCGGGTGAAGACACCGAGCGCAAGGACCCCATGTGAGCGAGCGCCGCCTTCAGGTCCTGATCAACGGCGAGATGGTGGGCACGCTGGTTGATTCAAACAACGTCTGGGGCTTCCAGTACGACAGTGCCTGGCTGAATACACCGAAGGCCTTTGCGCTATCCCCAGCGTTGCCACTCGGGCCGCAGACGGTGCTGGACGGCTCGACCTTCCGTCCGGTGCAGTGGTTCTTCGACAACCTGCTGCCAGAAGACAGGTTGCGGGAGGTCATTGGCCACGAAGAGGGCATCCTGGCCGCGGACGCCTTTGGACTGCTGGAGCGCTTGGGCGCGGAGTCGGCGGGCGCCGTGGTGCTCCAGCTGCCCGGGGCGCCCGAAGCACCCAAAGGCCTTCAGGCCTTGCCCTGGCCGGCGCTGACAAAGCGAATCCGCCAGTTGCCGACCGCCTCGCTGAGCCAACAGGCACCCAAGCGCATGTCCCTGGCGGGAGCTCAGCACAAGATGGTCGTGAACTTTGACCCGGCGACGGGTCAACTTGAAGAACCCCTGAAGGGAACGCCGTCCACACACATCCTCAAGCCAAACTCGACCGCACCGGGCTACCCACATTCCGTGGTCAACGAGACCTTCACGATGCGCCTGGCGGCGACGCTTGGCCTGAACGTGCCCAGGGTATGGCGGCTGTATGTCCCGGAACCGGTGTTCATCATTGAACGATTCGACCGTCGGTGGGGGCCGCAAGCGTCCGAGCCCCTGCGTCTGCACACACTGGACGGCTGCCAATCCCTGAACGAGAGTGGTGTCTTCAAGTACACCAGCGCCACGTTCCCCAAGCTCAAGGAGCTCATCGGGCAGTGTCGCAACAAGGCGGCGGCCCGGATGGAGGTGTTTCGGTGGATCCTGTTCAACACCCTGGTGGGCAACTCCGATTGCCACCTCAAGAACATCTCGTTCCTGATCGATCGCGAGGGCCAACGTGTGGCCCCCTTCTACGACCTCCTGTGCACGGCGGTGTACCACACGCGGGTCTACGCCGATGAGGGCGCCGTTTGGCCGGACGAAGCCCTGGCCATGCCTGTGGCGGGCGCCACGCGGTTTGGTCATGTGACTCGGAACAAACTGATTGAAACCGGCATTCAACTGGGTCTGGCGACCAAGACCGCCGAGCGCGTGACCCACCAAATGGTGGACAAGCTTCCAGGGGCGGTGGACACCCTGATCGCACAGATGGATGACGAATACGACGACGCTAACTTGATGGGAAACGCCGACGAGACGACCCGAGGCGCGGAGCGGCAACTGCTGCGAGCGATACGGCATGTGGTGATCGGCGACATGTTGTCGAACGTCGCAACGCCAGGTTGAGGCAGATCTTCGACATCCAAACCGGACACAACACCCTGATTTTTAAGAAATCAGCACTCTTCTAAGTGCAAGTGCCTCCTGGGGATTTGCCAAACCGTCGAAGCCCTTGCGCGCTATGGTTTCAGTGTTTCATCTGCCATTGCCATCGGCGAGACCGCTGTCTCCCGCATCACCGCCTCGGTCGATCTGTAGCGTTCTGCCATCTCGCGCTCGTGGTCGGTAAGCAGTTGGGCTTGCATGTAGGCCCCCAGCGCCCGTGCGTGTCCGACAATGAACTCGCCAAAGGGGCGGCGCTGGTTGTCGTAGGCTTTGAGTGCAGAAGAAACGCCGCTTGCGTCGGACAAGGCACGCACCAACGCAACTGCGTCGCCGCCCGCTTTCGTGACACCCATACCGCAGTGCGGGCGGGCAACAAATGCAGCGTCACCCAACAGCGCTATGCGGCCAAACGCCAACTGCGAACTCTCCAGATCGAAGATCGGTTGGAAAAAGAGCGACTCCGTCTTCTCCACCACTTCAGCAAACTGTGGCGCCAGAACGTCATGAGCCGCCCGCCGCGTTTGGGAGAGTATCGATGGACGGATCAGCGGAGGTGGAATGCCATCGTGCCAAACCTTGCCGCTCGAATCGGTCAGCATGTCCTTGAGTGTCGCGTGCTCCTCGGCTGGGCGATACCACACGAAATTGAAGCGGCGCGTGCCAGGAATGACCGAATTGTTCTTACCCGCAACCGGGTAGGCGATCATTTGCTCCTGAGGAGGTAGCCCAAACGCGAAGAAGGGAAAGAGCTCCTGGAGTGTGCGCGCGGAGAGTGCCGACTCCTCCACGAGCCCCCTCCAGGCGACATAGCCAGCGTACTTTGGTGTGGTCTGCGGCAGAAGGCTGTTTCGTACGACCGAGCGAACGCCGTCTGCAGCAACCAGCAACGAGGCGGCGGTCGCCGTGCCATCCGAGAAGGACGCCGTGACACCATGCGCGTCCTGAGAGACCGACACCAGCTGTTTGCCGTTGTGATAACGGTCCTCCGGGAATGCCGATTTCAGTACGCTGTACAACCGTCCCCATGCCGTCAGTACCTGGGGCAGTGGCTGTTTGAGTTCCATCGTGCCATCCAGCCTGAGCGTGACCCGCTCTTGGACGGAGATGCCGATGGTTTCATCAATCACGACCCCCGCCATCTCCAACGCCGTCATCAACTCCGGATGCGTAACGATACCCGCACCTCGCCCTTCCAGGGCTTCAGACACCCGCTCGTAGACGTGAACGTCCCAGCCGGCGCGATACAACATGTTGGCTGCGAGCAGCCCTCCAAGCGAACCACCGATGACGATGGCGGATTTCGACTGTTCCATTTGTGTCTCCTTGTTAACCGGCTGACTGACCACCGCCGTGGCGATCTTCATGCGCATCTGGCGCAGCGGCTGCCTCGCTTGCGGGAAAGTTGATTTCGACGGTCAGGCCCGATGGGTCGTCAACAAACACTTGATGCAGTCCGAGGCTGGGCACAGTGCGTTCACGAAATGCCAGGCCCGCAGCTTTCAGTCGGCGATGCATGTTGGGCAGGTCCGTGGCCAGAAAGGCCACGTGATCCACAGCACCGCTTCCATGGAGTGAGTCTTTTGGCCTGTCCCCCAGGTATTCCGCTAGGCCGACTGGATCGTTTGGGTCGATGCCAATGATGTGCACGACACCATAGTCAGCTTCATCCCCGCCCTGATAGAGCCAGATGCCGGGAAACTGGAAGGGGGGCCTATACCCCTCCTTGAATCCCATCACGTCCACGTAGAAGCGCTTCGTGGCCTCCATGTCGGTGGTTCGGATCGAGAAGTGAGCGAGCTTGCTGATGGCCATGGTTTTGACTTTTAGTTATCGATGGATAAATAATATATCAAGATGGCTGCCGTGCGCAAGAGGTAGCATCCAACGGTCTGATTTGCGAAAACCCCGCAAATATCTGCATGTAGCTTCATGCAGAACGTCGATCGCCATCAGGGTTTTCACTGCATATTGATCACGCGAAAATCGTTTGCACTCACAAACATGTGATCAAATGATAAACAACATGCAGCGACACCACCCACAGGACACAACATTCCCAGCATCCGTACGTTCTGCCGTGTCACTGGCCTCATCGTGCCGCGCCACGGTTTTCTGTCTGGGGAGTTCAACGCCGCTGATGGACTGCACGGCCGTCACGCTGAGCCGCAGGTGCGCGACGACAAGTCCACTGCGGGAGAGGCGGCAATGCAGGCAGTCGAGTTGCACGAAAAGCATGGTGCCCATTGCATCGTCGGGGTCAGTCGGCGGCCAGTCACTCGTCCATCAACAACGTGAACCAACAGCGCAACGTCCCGTGTTTCCCGATACGCCAGTGAGGTGGCATCAACAAGGCGTCGGAGGTGAACCCGTACACCTTTCGAGAAGCGCTCCACCCGCACATGACCAAGCAAGCGGCAGGTCGGGGCGTGAACAAGAAGGGCATGCGGGTCGCTTGACCGTCGGCGGACTGCGCCTAAGCAAGTGATAATTTGTCCCACACCGCGCCCTCATTTACCCATGACCAACAAGCGTGTCACCCGAGCCGCCCCCGCTGAAACTACAGATGCAGCCCCTGCCGCTCGCGTCGTGCCTCGACGACGGCTCTCTCCCGAAGACCGCGAGCATGAGATCGTGCAGCGCGCCGTGGCTTTTTTTGCCAGCAACGGCTTCGGCGCCAGCACTCGCGATCTGGCCAAGGAACTCGGCATCACCCAACCGCTTCTGTATCGGTACTTTCCCAACAAGGAGGCGCTGATCGATCGTGTGTACGAGGAGGTGTTTGTTCGGCGGTGGAATCCTGAGTGGGAAGAATGGCTGGCCGATCGGTCGATGACACTCAGGGAGCGCCTGTGCCGCTACCTCAAAGACTATGGACGCTTTGTGCTGCGCAGCGAGTGGGTGCGCATCTTCATCTACGCGGGGCTCAACCGTGGCGGCATCAACCAGAAGTATCTCGCTCGGCTCCGGGAGCGTCACTTCATGCTGATCGCCAGCGAAATGCGGCGTGAATACGGCATTCCCGATCCCAGAAATGAAGCGGAGCTGGAAGACGAGCTCGACCTGGTTTGGGCGATGCACTCCAGCGTGTTCTACATTGGCGTGCGCAAATGGATTTATGAGCTGCCCACGCCCAAGAATCTTGACCGCGTCATCGACCTGCGCGTGGAAGTCTTCTTGCGCGGGGTGCCCGCTGTGCTGTCAGAACAACGGCGTGCGTTGTAGCCAAGCGGGACCACATTGGCCCCATGCCGCTCACGTTGCGCCAATCAACCTCTTCCGCGCCTCGTGTGCAAGATGGCGTGCACGCTGAGCATCGAAGTCGACGACACGCCCACCTTTCACGCGGATCTCGCCGTCAACCATCACGGTGTCAATGTGACGAGCACTGGCCTGCAAGAGCACGTAAGCGCAGGGATCACCTGACGCGCCACCGTACTCGTCCTTGCGGACCAGAACGATGTCTGCTCGTTTTCCAACGGCGATCGAGCCAATGCGCTTATCCATACCAAGCACTGTCGCGGCGTCGATGGTCGCACTGCGCAGCAGATCACGCGGTCGCAGCAACGGCATGGCCTCGCCAGGTGCAGGACGCCGGGTGTCCGCCGGCGCCCTGCTGCGCGCAACGGTTCCATCAATGTAACCCTGCACATGAAAGAGATAGCGAAGCTGCTGGAGGGTGTCCGACGCAACGTGACAGGGCACATCGCATCCGTAGACCAACGGGACATCCCGCAGTCGCGCGCGACGGACCACATCCGCCGGAGTGCCCTGCACATCGGCCGAGGGGGTGAAGCACAGCGGCATCCTGACTTGCGCCATGGCGTCCAGCTCCAGGTCGGTGATCAGGTTGCCGTGAATGGCCAGCAGGTCGGGTCCCAGCAGATCGTGTGTTCGCAGTTGAGCAATGTCATTTCGCGCGTTGATGTGAATGCAACTCATCACACCGTGTTCGCGCGCAAAGGTCAACTGCTGGCTCAAGTGCGCTGCGCCGACGGATTCAATGCCAAAGTGGATGGTGGTCAGGCCTGCGGCATCGTGAAACTCGTCGAAAATCCGTGCCGCATCGGCAAAGCGTGCGCGGCTGTCGGTAAAGTCGTCGGGCTGTTCGTTCATGAACGAGTAGGTAAAGACATGCCGAATACCTGTCTCCTTCAACCCGGTGATTGCCGCATGCGCATAGCCTGGCCCGGCGATGTTGTGGCAGTAGTCAACGACAGTTGTGGTGCCACAAGACAACATTTCCGCCCCGCCAATCCAACCACTGATGTAGTTGTCCTGTGCGCGAAAGCAACGCCTCAGAGGCAACAGATCGGCGAAGTACCTCCCGCCCCATAGGTCGGGCACCCAGTTGCGCAGCACGCTTTGCCACAGACATGTGTGCGCATCGATGATGCCTGGAAGCGCAATGCAGCCAGAGGCATCCACCACCTCTGCGTCCGTCGCCGGCAACCCGGGACCAAGGGCGATGATCTCCCCGTCCTGCACCAAGATGTCAGCGACGGGAAGATCGCCCGCTGTGTCCATGGTCACCACTTCCGCATGGCGCACCAGAAGCCGGGTCACGGCAAAGCTCCGGCAAGTTGCTGCCGGGCCAGTCTCGGGTTGGCAATCGGGCTGCTGGCCAACAAGGTCTTCGTGTAAGCATGAGAGGGCGCAGTGAACAGCGTGTCGCTTGGCGCGAGTTCGACCATGGACCCCTTGTTCATGACGCCCACACGGTCGGCGATCTGCCGCACCACGGCGAGGTCATGCGCAATAAAGATGTAGGTCAAACCGAACTCGGCCTGCAGATCCATCAGAAGGTTGATCACTTGCGCTTGCACCGATACGTCGAGCGCGGACACTGGCTCATCGGCGACGATCAGATCGGGTTGTACGGCCAGCGCTCGCGCGATGCCGATACGCTGGCGCTGCCCGCCGGAGAATTCCCGAGGGAACAAATTCAGGCTTCTGGAGGGCAGGCCACATGCGTCAAGCAGTCGACGAGCGCGGTCTTCCGCTGCCTGACCACGTGCCACGCCAAAATTGCGCATGGGCTCGAGCAGAGCATCACGTACCGTCATGCGTGGGTTGAGCGAAGAATACGGGTCTTGAAACACCATCTGCATGCGACGCCACACGCCGCGCTTCTGGCCGCCAGTCCCTCCGTGAACGTCGTCCCCATCAAGCAGCACCTGTCCGCGGGAGGGGGTGAGCAAGCCAGCAATCATTCTGCCCAATGTGGATTTTCCGGATCCGGATTCACCCACTATGCCCAGCGTTTCACCGCGCCACACGTCCAAAATCACGTCGTCGACGGCGCGAAATGCGCCAGCAGCTCCCCAGCCTCGGCTGGAGAAGTCGCGACCGACGCCCTTCACGCGCAGCAGAGGTTCCGCCACTCTGTCAATGGACAGCGCCATGTGTCTTCTCCTTTAAATCAGGCCTGACCCAGCAAGCGACGCTGTGGAAGTCATCGGTCTCCGTACGAACGGGTTCCTGCGTACGGCATGTGTCATTGGCGTAACTGCACCGAGGTGCAAACCTGCAGCCTGGTGGTGGGGCTGCTGGATCTGGCGCCTGACCGGGGATCGCAGCCAGCCTCTGACCCTTGGGCGAATCGAGACGCGGCACCGCATTCAGCAATGCCCAGGTGTACGGGTGCCTGGGCGCAGAGAAGATGGCGTCGACCGGCCCCTCCTCCACGATTCGGCCGGAATACATTACCGCCACGCGGTCGCACAGACTGGCCACAACGCCCATGTTGTGTGTGATGAAAAGCACCGACGTATGCGATTCTTGGTTAAGGGTCTTCAACAGCCTGAGAATCTGCAGCTGTACGGTGACATCCAGTGCGGTCGTGGGCTCATCAGCGATCAGCAGCCTCGGTGCGTTCGCGATGCCCATGGCAATCATCGCGCGCTGGCGCATACCACCCGAGAACTCATGCGGGTACTGGCGCGCGCGATCGGCCGGCTTGGGAATACCCACACGGGTCAAAAGCTCGCGCGCCTGTGCCCAGGCAGCGCGGTTCGCAACAGGTTGATGCAGCGCAATGGCCTCCGACAGCTGAGCGCCGACGCGCAGCACCGGATTCAACGATGTCATCGGATCCTGAAACACCATGGCAAGGTCACCACCACGCAGCGTGGGCATGGCGGCTGGATCCAGGGCCAAAAGGTCTTGAGCACCCAGACACACGCGGCCTCGCGTCACGCGTGCCACGGGTGGCAAAAGCCGCATGATGGATTTGGCGAGCAGTGACTTCCCGGAACCGGATTCGCCGACCACGCCCACAATCTCCCCGGTTCGGACCTGCAGGGATACGCCTTGCAACGCATTGATCGAGCGCCCATCTGCCGCGGCGATATCGATGTGGAGATCATCCACATCAAGAACCGTATTCAAATCATTCATGATGCATGTGCAGTATCGCCGTGGGCGGCACGAATGCCGTCACCCAGCAGGTTGAGGCCGAGGATGGTGAGGGAGAGCGCCAATCCCGGAAAAGTCGATATCCACCAACCATCACGAATGAACAATTGCCCCTGCTGCAGCAGCAAACCCCAGCTCGGGTGCGCCACATCACCCAACCCAAGAAAGCTGATGAAAGACTCCAGCAAGATGGCCGATCCAGCTTGTAGAGAAGCGCTCACTGCGATGATGGGCGCCACGTTGGGAAGGATATGACGACCGATCACACGTGGGGCGCTGGCGCCACCCATGATTGCTGCCAGAACGAACTCTTCCTTGCGAAGGACAAGCACTTGAGCACGTACCACGCGCGCGGTTGCCGGCCAGCTCAGCAGACCCAGGACGAGAATGATCTTCCAGATACCGGATCCCACCAATGCCACAACGATCAATGCCAGGAAGAACCGGGGAATGATCTGGAAGGCCTCGGTAATGCGCATCACCACGGCATCGAAGGCGCCTCCAAGGTAGCCGCAGGTAGCACCAACCGCGACGCCAATCGACACGGCGATCACTGCACTGATTGTCCCCACGGCCAAGGATATCTGCCCTCCGTAGGCCAGACGGGCCAGGACGTCCCGACCAAGGTCGTCGGTGCCCAGCCAGTGGCTCGCCCCAGGCGGTTCCCGCAAGGCTTCGCTCATGGTCGATGGCGAGTGCTGCAGCATCCATGCGACCACCGTACACAGCAGCACAGCCGCAATGAGAAGGAGCAGGCCCGTCCGACCTGATGGGTTCAGAGCGCGCCAAACCGGCCAGGGCTTTGCATGCATCGGCTTCAATCTACTCATCGGGCGGTCCTCGGATCGATCACCGTTACCAACGCATCAGTGATCATGTTGGCCAGCACCACCATCACGGAGGTAAAGATGAAGCATCCGGTCAGCAACGGAAAGTCGCGTCTGAAGATGGCGTCAAAGAACAGACGTCCCAGACCTGGCCAGCCAAACACGATTTCGGTCACCACCGACCCCGCCAGCAGGAAACCAAATTCCAGGCCCAGGACCGTGACGGTGGTGACCAGCGCGTTGGGCAGGGCATGACGCCAAAGCACCCGCGCGGGACTCGCACCCTTTGCGTGGGCCACCGCCACATAGTCCTGCCGCAGCGCCTGAACCATTGCCGCTCGGGTGAAGCGGGTAACGATGGCCAGTTCAAAAAGCACGAGGCTGGTGACGGGAAGGGCCATATGGCGAATTCGGTCTAAGAACAACTCAAATCCTTCAAAGGTCTCCCGTGTGGATCCCATTCCGTTGCTCGGCAGCCATCCGAGCCAGACCGAAAAGGTCAGGATCAACAGCTGTCCGATCCAAAAGGCCGGCATCGAGTAGCCTGCCAACGAAAGCGCGGTAACCGCCGTGTCTGTGGGTGTTCCGGGGCGGGAGGCAGCGAGCACCGCCAACGACACGCCAATGGCGCTGGCCATCACCAGGCTGGAGATGGTCAGTAAGAAGGTGACTGGCGCATGCTCTAGGATCAGTTCGATGACTGGCTTTCGGAAATAGATCGACATGCCAAGATCGCCCTGCAAAGCAGACGCCACGTAAATGGTGAGCTGTTTTGCGATGGATTCGTCAAGGTGGTACTGCGCACGAATCCTTTCGAGAAACTCGGGCGCCGGTGCATCACCGGCCAGAAGCACGGCGGGGTCGGTGGGTGACAGCCTGATCAGCACAAAGGTCAGGACCACGATGGCCATGACCACGGGTATGGCCATCATCACTCGACGGCCGATGGCCATCACAAGGTGAGCAAGCGCACTCATTCAGACAGGCTTTGCTCGCGCAAAGCTCTCTTTGCTGCCGTCAGCAACGTCGAAGATGCCGCTGACCATCCGTGCGTTGTAAGCCTCCGCACCGCGGTACGAGAAAAGCGGCAGAATCGGCAGGTCGGCCCAGACCTTCTGCTGAATCTGCTCGTAGATCTGCTTGCGCTTCTCGGGATCGACAGCCTGTTTTTCCTGGTCGAACAGTTTGTCGACGTCGGCGTTGCGGTAGCCGCTGTTGTTGGTGAACGGGCGCGCTGGGGTGAAGATGTTGGCCGAGTTGTACAAGCGCTCAACGCCGATCGCCGGATCTGGCCCCAGCAGGTAGCTGTCGATGAGGAGATCAAATTCACCCTCGGTGTAGCCCTTCTGCATCAGCAGTGCGCGCTCCATCGGAACGATGTCGATCGAGACGCCCACAGCCATCAGGTTTTGGCGGACGATATCGGCCATGCGCACCGCACGCGTGTCGGAGTTGGGGAACAGCAAACGCAGGCTGAAGCGTCGCCCGTCAACGGCTTTGAAGCCTGCCTCATCCAGCAGTCGCTTGGCGCGTTCAACGTCGAGCGCATAGTCGGTGACGTTCTTGCTGGCCAGCTTCAGAACACTGGGTACCGGTCCGATCACCGGATCGGCCAGGCCAGGCATGACCGTGCTGCGAATGAAGGCACGGTCAATGGCGTGGGCCAAGGCATGGCGAACCTGCAACTTGGACAACTGTGGCGAACGCAGGTTGAAGGTGCAAAGGTATGTCGGGGCGGCCTGACCGGTCGATGCAATCTTGATATGCGGGAGGCGGCTCACCCTGCGCACCTCGGTCGTCGGCAGGGCAAACGTGTTCAACATGTCGATCTCGCCGTTTTCCAGCGCGGCGACACGCGCGGCACCGTCGGGCATAACGCGCAGGACAAGCTCGTCAAAAGCCGGTTGACCCGGGATGTAGAAGTTCGGGTTGCGGCGGTACACCAGACGATCCCCGACCTTGTTTTCGACCAGCATGAAGGGGCCGGTTCCAACGGGTTTGCGGTTATGAGGATTTTGTGTGGGGTCTTGATTGGCCCACAGATGCTTGGGCAGGATGGCTGCAATAGACACGGTGGATGCGCTCAGCACGAATGGATTGGGGCGCTCGAATCGCAGCACCACCGTGCGAGGATCGATGACATCGACCACGCTCAACGCAGCGAACGCATTGCGGCCCCATGGATGGAGTTTGCGGGTGATGTTCTCCAGCGAGAACTTCACATCCTCTGCACTGAACGCCGTTCCGTCATGCCACTTCACGTTCTGGCGCAGACGGAAGGTGTAGCTCTTGTTGTCGGGGGAAACCTCCCAGGACTCAGCGAGGTCCGGGTGCACATCACCCTTTCCGTCCATCCAGGTCAAAGCGCTGTAGACCGGACAACCTGCTGTGAAGCTCGAGATCACCGTTGTCAGCGCCGGGTTGATGCTGGCAGGGTCCTCTTCAATGGCGCCGATGAGCCGCTTGGTCTTCTGCGCGAAGACTTCATTCAGGCTGAGTGATGAGAGCGCGAGGCCCGAGCCTGTTCGCTTGAGAAAAAGGCGACGATCGATAGTCATGGTAGCTCCTTGGTGGTTATTCCTTCATCCCAGCGAACTGCACGATTCGCTGGTACTGCAATGCATCGCGAGCCATCAACCTAGGCAAGTCTTCGTCGCCGCGCCCGACTTCGACACCCACACGCTCGAGCTTGGATCGCACGTCAACGTCCTGCAGCGACTGGACCAGTACTGTCTGCAGCCGCGTGACGATCGTTGGTGGTGTGCCCTTTGGCGCCATCAGTGCGTACCAGGCCACGAGGTCGTATCCGGTGAGTGCCGGGTGTTCAGACAGCGCGGGTACGTCGGGCAGGCTGGCTGCCCGACGGGCGCTGGTCACTGCAATCGGAGTGATGCGCCCGGCATCGATGAAAGGCCGCGCAGCCCCCGGACCTAGGAACGCAAACTCGATGTTGCCGCCAGCGAGATCGGAGCCGATGTTTCCAGCCCCCTTGTATGGAATGTGGAGGATGGAGATGCCGGCTTGGCGTTTCAGCAGTTCGCCTGAGAAGTGCAACATGGACCCAACTCCAGACGTCCCGTACGAGAACTTTCCTGGTTTGGCACGGACTTCCGATACGAACTGATTCAATGAGGTCACGCCGCTCTGTCGAGACGCGACAAGCACAAGTGGAATGGAGCCAACGTAACCCACCGGAACGAGGTCACGCTGCACGTCGTATTTGAGCGCAGGGTTGATCGCCTTGACTGCGACGAACTCGCTGCTCGACCCGAAGACAAGGGTGTGGCCATCGGCTGGGGCTGCCACGCCTTTTTGGACACCAATGGCGCCAGCCGCACCGCCGATGTTTTCAATGACCATGGCCGTCCCGAGGCGTTTTCCCATGGCCTCGATGACGGCTCGACCGACGGCGTCCACACTGCCTCCCGGCGGGTAGCCAATGAGCACGTTGATGGGTTTCGATGGGTATGCCGCCTGCGCAATGGCCAGCGGCATGCAAGCGCTCAGCGCGAAGGCGAGCAAGGCCGAGCGTCTCGGCACACGCGGGCTGGCATTCGCAGGCTGAGATGAAGCGATCGGGACCATGGGTTCTCCGTGAGGTGCAGGGGGGTTGACTGACTTCATGCGTGATACTGCGACTCATTCGACCAGCACGGACGGACGCCGGATCTCGATCACTCCTTGATCGCTTCGCACACCCATCGCGTACAGGCCAGGCGTTCTGCCGTTGTAGCGAATGTCGAACGGAAAATCGGAAGGCCGGGCCACGTCGCCCAGCCACGCGGCAAAGGCGTCCTGGTCTTCGCCTATCTCTATCCATTCCAGACCTTGGCCCACCACACGACCCGAGCCAGGCACGACAGGGAGGCTGCCAGCGTGGGTTCCGGTCCCAGGCTTGAAGTACAGGTTGGGCTTACCCATCGGCCACGCGGACGTTGCGCTGGGCGCTTGCAGCGCAAAACCGCGTGAACCATCCATCATCTGGCGACCAGCGTTCTTGCCGGTGGTCGCATGGTCGACGGCGGTTCCATGGTGCGCGGCAAACGCTTCAAGCTCTTCCAAGGTGTCGCTGCGCAGGCACCAGCCAACGAAGCGATCGCCGTCGCGGGTCTGACGGTCCATGAACATGGCAAGCGGCTGCCCGTCCTTCAGAGGTCGGCGGTCGATCAGGCTTTCCACCTCGATGTAAATGTCCGGAGCCAAAGGCACCACGCGGTGACCGATGCCATACATCGGAAAGAAGCCTCCGTCGTAGTTTCCCAGGCCGGTCTCCTGGCTCAGGCGATAGGTCGACTCGTAGACGTTTGGAGCGGCCAGACAGACGTGATCAAAGTGAATCATTGCAACAAAAGGGGTAGTGGGTGATGACGATGGCGCGCCACGGAAGCGCTTGACATGGATGAATTTTGGCGGTTTGATTGCATAGATAAAAGGACTTTTTTTCTCAGTGTTCAAGACATTTAAAGTCTTTATTTTTGTGTCTCTGTTCAACACCAAAACCCATGCAACATCTCGATTTCCGCACCCTCAGACAGTTCGTCGCAGTTGCCGAGAACGAGAGCATTTCCAAAGCGGCGACGGTGTTACACATCTCGGCTTCTCCGCTCAGCCGCGCCATCCTCAAACTGGAGTCGCAAATCGGATTTCCGTTGTTCGAGCGGATCGGTCGCGGGCTTCGCTTGAACAACGCCGGCAGGGAGTTGCTCCTGAACGCGCGTCGAATCATCATGAACAACGAGCAGCTGGTTCAGGATCTACAGCGCCGTGCCAGCGGCATGGGCGGCACGGTGGTGATTGGCCACATGCCAGGAGCGCTCTACAACGGGGTCATCCCGTCAACGGCGCGCAGCGTGCAACAAGCGCACCCGTCGCTGCGCTTTCAGTTTGAGAGCGCTCCAGAGGACGAGCAACTCGTTGCCTTGCGGCACGGGCACCTGGATTTCGCGGTAAGCACACAGGAAGTCGCCGACGCCGACGTCCGCGCTGAAACCTACAGCGTGGAGAAGTACGTGCTGCTGCTGCCTCGCCATCATCCATGCGCTGAAATACCTCGGATCACGCTCAAGCAACTCATGGAGGCCGAGTGGGTGGTCACCCCTGTTCGGCCCGGGCAATCGCTGCGCACGCGTTTCACGGCAGCGTGCAATCGCCTTGGTTTCGACCCACGCGTGGCCTGCGTGGCGGGTGACATGATTTCGGCCCTGGCGCTGGTGGCCGGCGGGTTTGGGCTCTGCGTCGCGCAAGAGAGCCTGATGCAGTTTGTCGGCCATGACATTGTGGTCCGCGCACTGCCGTTGCTGAAAATGGAGAGTCAGTACCGCATCGTCTGGCGCCCTGACGCGCTCGCGCCAGGGGCCAGTCGTTTTCTTGACGCCCTGCTCGTCAATAACACCAAGACTTAACGATCCGGTGAACCGCGCAGTCCTTTGGCGCGCTCGTAAGGAGGCGGATAGAAGGTCGATGCGCCCAACTCTTCCGCGGCACGCCACACCCATCGAGGATCCGCCAGGAAAGCCCGCGCCAATGCCACGACATCAGCTTGACCACTGGCGATGATGTCTTCCGCTTGCGAAGGCTCGGTGAGGGCGCCCACCGTCCGGGTCACGATGCCCGTCTCGCGCCGTACACGAGAAGCAAACGGAACTTGAAACCCGGGGCTGAATGGAATGCGTGTACCCGCATCGACGCTGCCAGAACTCACGCAGACGTAGTCGGCTCCGATCGACTGAAGCAGGCGAGTGAAATCGACGGCGTGATCCACATCCAGCCCGCCCTCCGTCCATTCGTTGGCACTTATGCGTGCACCGAAAGCCATGGATGCCGGCAGGGCCGCCCGTATGCGCTCGGCCACGCGCAAGGGCCAGTGCTGTCGTGCGGATGAGCTTCCGCCGAAGTTATCCGCGCGTTGGTTTGACAAAGGTGACAGGAACTGGTGCATCAGATAGCCATGTGCACAATGCAGCTCAACCAGGTCGAAGCCGAGCCGCACTGCGGCTTGAGCTGACGCCACAAAGGATCGCGCGATCCCCTCCATCTCACCGGGCTCCAGTGCGGCCGGCGCGGGAAACTGACCGAAGGGCAGCGCGGAGGGTGCCACCGCCTGCCAGGGCTCGCCTTCGGTCGCGACGTCGCCCGAGCTCAAATGTTGTCCACCCAACCAGGGCACGCGACTCGATGCCTTGCGTCCCGCATGGTTCAGTTGAATGCCAAATCGGGTGCCCGGAGCAGCCATCGATCTGGCAACACGCAGCACGCGCTCAAGTGCGGATTCGGTCTCTGCGGAGTACAGCCCCAGGCAGCCGTGCGTGATGCGACCTCGCGGCTCCACCGCTGTGGCCTCAAGCATGACCAGGCCTGCGCCCGACATCGCAAGTTGCGCGAGGTGCTGCAGATGCCAGTCCGTGGCCTGCCCCCCTTGAGCGACGTACTGGCACATGGGCGATACCGCGATGCGGTTCCCAAGAGAGATGGGGCCGATCTGGACGGGACTGAATAGTGCGCTCATGGTCTGGTGCCTCTGGTCTGGTCAGTGTGTGGTGATGGCATGGGATGAAAGGCCGAAAAGGCGCTCGGCGTTGCCCCCAAGGATCAGGTCGCGCTCTGATTCGCCGAGGCGGGCAACGCTTTTAATCAAACGCACGGGTTCCTCCACACCCATGTCGTACGGGTAGTCCGAGCCCATGAGCAATTGGCTCGCGCCGTAGCGTTCGATGAGGTTGGACAAGAGCGCCGGATCGAAAACGACCGTATCGAGGTACATTTTTTCCAGGTACCGGCTGGGCGCTTCCGCAATCACGGTGCGGCAGTCCGCACGCGCACGCCATGCATGGTCCATGCGTGCCCAATAAGAAGCCAGGTAACCACCGCCATGGGCGAGCAGGAATTTGATCTTCGGATACCTTGCCGCAATGCCATCAAAAATCAGCTTGCTGGCTGCGATCGTGGTGTCCAGCGGGTTGCCAATGACGTTGTTGAAGTAGTGGTCCAGCAGACGACCGCCTTCCGTGAATCCCACCGGGTGCAGAAAGAGCACGGCCTCCAGTTCGTTGGCCAGTGCGAAGAAGGGCTCCAGTCCCAGCTTGGGGTCGGTCAGATCCATCCCGTTCACGCTGGTGCCGATCTCCGCGCCGCGCAGACCCAGCTGAGTCATACCGTATGCCAACTCGCGCATGGCGAACGCCGCATCCTGCAATGGAACGGTGCCCAGCGCAGCGAAGCGCCCAGGATGGTCATTGACAAGTGCACTCATGCCCTCGTTGATTTCGCGAGCCAATGCCGCGCCCAGGGCGGGCGACGCAAAGTAGTAGTACTGGAACGGGGCGGGGCTGACGACCTGCACGTCCACGCCCATGCGGTCCATGTCTTGAAGGCGGCGCGAGACGTCGGTCAACGCGACCGCACGTTCTCGCATTTGTTGCTCATTGGTCGCTCGGGTCAGCGCATTGGCGAACACCGTGCTGGGGTCGTACTTCCCTGGCTCAAGGTGAGCGACCTTGGCGGCGACGCGAGGTTGAAGGTAGTGACAATGCACGTCAATCCGACGTGTGGACTTGCCTTTGTCCGTGATGTGAGCGCCGTTGCCTGGTTCGCTTCCCTGGGGCTGGTCTTCCGCATTGCCCGGCTGCCCGCCGAGACGGGTGGTCAAGCCGTGTCGATGTTGGGGATCCTTGCAGCCGGGTGCGCAGGTGTAGAGCATGTCATTTCCTCGGTAAGTGGGTCAACCCCATTGCAGTCTTGGTTGGTCAATCGAGCTTCAGGCCGGTGGCACTGACGATGCGCTCCCAGGTCTTGCTGTCGTTGGCGATGAGGTCTCGCATTTCGCTGGGCGAGGCCCATTTGGGCAGGAAGCCGTTGCTGATGAGCCGCTCCTGGAAGCCGGGTGACTGGACGACTTTCGTGAGGGCATCCGACAGCCGGCGAACCGTTGCGTCGGGCGCTTTGACCGAGGCGAACAAGCCAATCCAGCTGGTGCACTCGTAACCCGGCAGCGACTCAGGCAACAGCGGCACCGTGGATGGAAAGACAGACGCGCGGTAGTTGGTGCTTGCGCCCAGCGCAACCAGTTTGCCTGTCCTGATGAAAGGCGCTGCCGTTGCATACGGCTCCCACGATGAGTCGACCTGGCCGCTGACCACGTTGACTATGCTCCCTGTCGTGAAGGGTACGTGCAACAACCTGACCTTGGTTTTCTCGACCAGCATTTCCCCGCACATGTGGGGCCCGCTGCCGATTCCGAGCGATCCGTAGGAGACCTTCCCCGGATGGACCTTGGCCTCAGCGAGGTATTGATCGAGTGTCTTGAACGGTGCGGTTGGCGCAGCGACCAGCACATACCCACCCACGCCAACCAGACCCACTGGCGTGAAGTCGCGTTGTGGCTGGTAGGTCATGTTCTTGTACAGGTGCGGGTTGATCACCACCGTGTTGTGGGTGGTCAACATGAATGTGGTCGCAGGCGCTGTGGTGCGCGCCACCTCGGCACCGCCGATCATGCCGGCCGCACCAGGCTTGTTCTCGACCACGATGGTTTGCTGAAGCAAGGGCCGGATTTCCTGCGCGATGTCGCGCGCAATGACATCAAGTGGTGTCCCTGGACCGAAGGGCACCACAATGCGCAACGTCTCTTTTGAGGCATCGCTCTGGGCGATTGCTGTCGTCGCAGCTCCCAGTGCGCTGAGGCAGGCTAACACTTTCAGAAATGTTCGCGTCATGGCGTGATGTGGCTTCATGCTGCTTCCTTGTTGTCTGGAGGTCGTCGGGTCAGTTCAGGCGGGCATTGGTCTGCGTCGTGTCAAACCAGTCAAACGGCGCGTTGCTCGTGTTCACCATGACCGCCTTGGTGTCGAAGTAGCCGTCGAACGCTTCCTGTCCGAACTCTCGCCCGATGCCCGAGAGCTTCACACCGCCCCAGGGAGAGGCCGCGTCGACGCGGTGGTGGTCATTCACCCAAACGATCCCGGCTTCGAGTGCCTTGGCCACACGGTGGGCACGGGCCACATCGTTGGTACGCACGGCGGCGGCCAAGCCATACTCCGAGCTGTTGGCAATCGCGATGGCCTCGTCTTCGGTGTCGAACGGCAGCACCACGGTGAACGGACCAAACACCTCCTCGCGTGCAACGCGCATGTCGGGCCGAACGTCTGCCAAGACAGTGGGGCGCACATAGAAGCCCGATGAATCGGCCAGCTCCGCGGGCACGACACCGCCAGCCGCCAGACGCGCGCCCTCTGACACACCTATGTGCACGTAATCGAGGATGCGTTCTCGCTGGCGCTGCGAGACGACAGGCCCCATTTGTGTGCGTGGGTCGAACGGGTCGCCCACGACAAGGCCCTCGGCCTTGCGTGCCAGCTTGTCAACGAACTCGTCATAGACGCGGCGGTGCACGATGTGTCGCGCTGCGCAAACGCAGGTTTGACCGGCGCCGACGAAGGCGCCGAACGCGGCGTAGTTCACGGCCTGGTCTACGCTGTAGTCATCGAACACGATCACCGGCGTCTTGCCACCCAACTCAAGTGTCTGGCGCACAAAGTTGCGGGCTGCGGCGGCGCCCGCGCTGCGCCCTGCTTCGGTGCCTCCGGTCAGCACCAGTTTGTTGATGCCAGGGTGCTCGGAAAGCGCCTTGCCTGCAGCTGCACCAACGCCCGTCACGACGTTGAAGACCCCGTACGGCAGACCTGCTTCCGTAAAGATCTCGGCTAGGCGCAAGGTCGTCAGCGGCGTGAGTTCGGAGGGCTTGACCACCGTCGTGCAGCCGGACGCAAAGGTAGGTGCCAGGTTGCGCGAGGCGATCAGCAGCGGGTGATTGAAGGGCGCGATGTTGGCCACGACGCCCACCGGTCCCCGGTTGGTGAACGCGTGGTACTGCCCTTCTACCGGAATGACCGAGTCACGTCGCGCGATGGCCAGCGCTGCGTTGTATCGGAACAAATCCGGCACCCGTGAGAGCTGCGCCCTGGTCTCACGCAGTGGGCGCCCGTTGTTGAGTGTCTCCAGTTGGTACAACTCTTCCATGTGGGCCTCCATGGCGTCTGCGAGGCGGTTGACCAAACGGGCGCGCGCACGGACGGACATATCCGCCCACTCGGACGCCCGGAACGCACGCCTGGCACTGGCGATGGCGTCGGCCACATCCTGTGCATCGGCATCCGCCACCTGCGCGATGACGGAGCCGTGTCCCGGAGCGATGACAGACATCTCGGCACCAGATCGAGCCGGCTTCGATGTGCCATCGATGAACAGCCCGTGGCGCTTCTTGAGCCAGTCGGAGATGGCAGGAGAGGTTGGATGAGACATGTCGTTTTCCTTGGTCATTGACTGCAGTGCAGTCGATAGGTTGAGTCTATCTTAATTATCGATCGATCATTTGATGATTGAGTCTGCCAGCTTCCAGGCGTCTGGATATCTAGGGAAAACCCTTTATTTTTCTAGACAGACTTCTAAAGAAGGCGTACTTTTACACGCTTTAATCTCAGGCGCCTGAAGTATTTGGTTATCGATTGATAATCAAATTTCAGAAGCTGAGGGGAACAGGCGCACCGCGCCGGGTCGCGCCGTGGACCGCAAAGGCCGCCAGCACACTCGCCATGGCCAGGGCCAGCACGCCCATCCAGTGCCAGTGAGCAAAGGCCAGAGCACCCAGGGCTGAACCCAACGCCATGCCCAAGAAGATCCCGGTGAACAGCAGGGCGTTGAGTCGACTGCGCGCATCAGGGTCCAGCCCGTAGACAAGCGTCTGATGCGCTACCAATGCGGCTTGCACGCCGAAGTCAAAGCCGATGGCCGCGATGACCAGCAGCGCCAGATCCGCCTCAGCAGGAAGCAAAGTCCCGACGGCCATGAGCGCAAAGCTGGTTCCTGCAACAACGGTACCCATGCGCGCGACACCGATGGCGCCCCACTTGTCAGCGAGTCGGCCCGCCATGGGCGCGGCCAATGCACCAGCGGCACCGGCTAGGCCAAAGGCGCCCGCAGCCGCGCTTCCAAGCCCGAAATCGGCATGAAGCATGAAGGCCAGCGTCGACCAAAAGGCGCTGAAGCCGACGGAAAGGAACGCCTGGGACAGGGTTGCCGCTCTGAGTGTCGAATGAGCCCGCCAAAGGGAGGCCATAGATGCCAAGAGCGCTCCATAGGAGAGCGAATTACCTCGCTCGAAGTGGGGGAGACGCCGAAACGAGATGGCGCCAACCAAGGCAATGCTGACGGCGGCAGATACGTACACAGCACGCCAACCCAGGCCCTGTCCGATCAGTCCACTGGCTGTGCGAGACAGCAGAATGCCCAGCAACAACCCCGTCATGACGGTGCCGACAATGCGGCCTCGATGCGCCGGCGGCGCTGTGGCGGCCGCCGCCGGAACAAAGTCTTGCGCCAGCGTGGCGAACAGCCCGACCAGAAAACTCGCCACCATGAGGGAATGCACATTCGGCGAGAGTCCGCTCGCCACCAACGCGAGCATCAGCGCCCATGCTTTGAACAGGATCACCCGCCGGCGGTTGTAGCGATCGCTCAATGGCGCCAGCAACAGAATCCCCAGCGCATAGCCAAGCTGCGTCAGCATCGGCAGCAGGCCGACGGTGCTGGGCAACGCGCCGAGGTCTGAGGCGATCGCTCCAAGAATGGGTTGGCCGTAGTAGATGGACGCAACGGAGAACCCGGCCCCCGCAGCGAGCATTCCGATTAGGGAGCGTGATGGACCTTGGGTCAGGTCATGCGTTTTGCAAATGGCAATCATCGGTGTTAACCCTCAATATCAGGAGGAACCGATTGTGTTTTGCCCTGAAATTTCCTGGTAGTGGTTATTGGTGTACATTGGATATACACTGAGCGCATGACCGAATCCAAGATCCAGGCAGATCGCCTGGAACTCATGCAGACGTTCATCCGCATCGTCGAGGCAGGCAGCCTGTCGGCCGCTGCCGCGCAGTTGGGCACGACGCAACCCACCGTCAGTCGTCGGCTAAAAGCCCTGGAGCTCTCGCTAGGCCTGCGACTTTTGCAGCGATCCACTCACTCGATGACGCTGACGGTAGATGGGGAGCGGCTGCTGGAAATGGCACGCGAACTGGTTGCCGGATGGGAAGCGCTGCAGTCTGCACTCACAGAAGGCAGGGACAAAACCCGAGGGAAGTTGCGTGTTGTGGCGCCTCATGCACTGGGACAGGATCAACTGATGGCGCCATTGGTCGACTACCTCCGGCGCTATCCAGACGTTTCTGTTGAATGGCGTCTCAGTGACCGTCTTCCGGACTTCGCGGCAGAAGATGTGGACTGCGCCATACACGTTGGCGCCGTGAACGACCCGTCCGTGGTCGCCCTCCTGATCGCTGAAGTGCCTCGGATCGTGGTCGCTGCCCCCGAGCTCATCACGCGTCAACAGCTGACGGAGCCCGACGACCTGATGCCGTTGCCCTGGCTCGCGCTGAGCACTTTCTATCATCGCAACGTGGCGCTTCAGCGGATGTCTGATGGCAAAGAGAAGGCATTCGCCATAACGCCTCGACTGGCGACAGACAGCCTGTATGCATTGAGACGAGCGGCATTGGACGGATTGGGTGCTGCGATCGTGTCGGCCTGGTTGGTCGTCGACGACATATCGACCGGTCGTCTCGTTCACCTGGTGCCAGAGTGGCGCGCGGCACCCTTGCCCACATACTTGGTCTATCCAGCCTCGCGTCTACAACCCCGACGTCTGCGTACGTTCATTGACGCCGTCCGGGATTCAATGCCTCAAGGAGCGGCTGGGCCTCAGCGCTTCTAGCAATACGTCTGCGTGCGAAAAACTCTCTCCGCCCAGGCGTTGACCGAGACCTATCCAAATCGTCTAAGCAAACGGCGCAACACCGTCGACTAGGCTATACCACCGAATAATTCTGCTCACGGAGCTTCATGAGCGCAAGAGGTGCGTTGGTGAACTTGGCGACCCAATTCGTACAGGCTCCGTGTGAATACGACTTGGCAACACACCAGGCCGGCTAAAGCCGGTCAAAATTGTCGTCAATCAGTCTTTCGACGACAATTTCTGAAAAAACAGCACTTTTCTAAGAGCAAGTGCTTCCCAGGACACACTTGCTCTTAGAAGCCCACCCCAATCCTCGTCGATAAACAGGACATGACTTTGCATGTTCTGACTGACAACCCATTTGCGCACCCGATCCTGATGGCCGCCGGATGCCCGCCCAGCGGAAACGGCGCCTTGGTGTACCTACAGCAGTTGGGCTCGGCGCTTGAGAGTTGTCTGTCTTGGGGGATCAGTGCCAGCACGCAAGACTGGCAGAAACATGTGCGTCAACTGTCGAAGTCAATGTCAGCGCACCCATCCTCACCCTCTTCTTCGCCCACCGCCGCAGAACTTGTGAATCAGCCCTGGGGCGCTCTGCATGAGTGTATTGCCGCGCGTCGCGCCGCCACCAACAGCGCAGCGCTCCAACTCGATGTGGTGTTCGTCTACTTGATTCTTGAAGCTGCGGCAGGTCACAGACCGCTGACAAGCAAAGCTCTGGAAGGCCTCAAGAAATGCTATCAGGCGCACACAAGAAGCGGCAAGTTGAATCCTGATTGGGGAAGGCTTGGAACATCAAACATCATCAACAAATCCGAGCTGACGGAACTGGTGAAGGACTTGACGTATGGCGTAGCACGTCAATTTGGTATGACGGTTCTGAGTTACCTAGATCGTTCGATGCCAACCCCCGCAGGGATCTCAGCGCATTTCGCACAGACAGAAATCGCCAAAGTGACGGTTGCCTATCAGGGGCCTGAGTTAAGCGCTGACGCGCCAAAGGTGGACAGCCTTCCGAAGGAGGGCGAGCCGATCGTCCAAGTTGAAGCGGAATCGTTGGACCAACGACCCAAATTTGAAAGAGGCGATTCGATTCTTGAGTGGCACCTGAATGCTGTTCCTAACGCCCGCCGAAACGACCGCCTGGGCCTCGAATCATGGAACTCGCTGTCAGTCGATCAAACCTGCCGGATTGCCGCGCGACTTCCTGCGCTGATGTCCGATGCTGATTCACCATGGCAGCGGGCAGCTGTGCTTGCGACCACCGTTTTGTTGACGTCAACGCCAGCACACGTGCTACTACACGCGCCAGTGAATCAGGACGGCGATCTGAACATCGACATCGAAAACCAGCGATTCACCTGGCCGATTGAAGTGCTGCGTGGAGCCTCAAAATCAACCGCAAACATCACGCCCGCTACACTGATCTGCATTCCGTTTCCAGCTGGACTTGGTCAGGCATTGACCAGTATGTCACGGTCCACTGGACAACAAGACCTTCGGTACCTCGCTGACATTTTTCAGGTCTCCGAAAACTCGGCGGCTTGGAGCGTCCTGAACCGACAGACATATGACCTGCTGAAAGAACTCAGCGATCCGGCCTTCCAAGCATTCCCGGGTCGATGGTCAAAATCTGTGTCCAGGGTCTACACGAAAGTAGCGTCATCAGATTTGGTGGCCACGACCTGTTCATTAGACGTGTCGATTACGCCACAAGCCGCGCTCTATTACTTTCATCCATCTCAAGAAGAAATCCGAACGTTGGTTCAAAAGGCATATGACCGCCTAGGTCTTGGACCGATCACGCTTGACTCAACAACTAGCGTAGAACGGGGGGGTATCCCGACGGACGACGCATTGGCTGAAGGATTTGCGACGCTTCACGCGCGAACTCATCAACTGAGTACCGCGATACAGGACAAGCGTTCCGACATTCAATCGAGTATCCAAAACCTGAACGAGCTCAACCGGCTGGTAGCTGGAGTGACAGTGTTTCTCATAGGAGGTCGCGGCTCGAGGATCGGAGAGATGACCTGTGGTGCCATCTACTGTTCGGCCGACAGTCTGTGGATTCAGGACAAAAAAGTTGAGCACGAGAACTCCTCACGCATCCTGCCAAAACCAAGGTACCTGAGCCATCAACTGGAACTGTTGCACTTGGCAAAGCGATCGGTAGCCGAACGACTGGCTGCTCAACTGTCCAGAAACCGCGCTGAAGGCTGGAAAGAGCTGGCAGCCGGACAGCTCCGATTCGACGCGCCGGCATTCGAGTTGTGGGGGTTCAAGAACGATCGTGTAACACGGTCCGAAGTCACAGCAGCAGACATCGAATGGGTATCACAGACCTACTTTGGCGCCAGAAAAAACTTCATGCGGCACGTGCTCATCACTCACTGGGCATGCGACGGCGAAGACTACAACCTCTTGCGGCTCGTCACTGGTCATGCAACAGCCGGTCTGGCCATCCCAGCAGCTGGGGCGACGTACACGCCAGCGTCCGCAGTTGCGGCAGCCGGCTGTGTCTTGGAGAAGCTGCTACAAAAATGGTTGCCGGCACGAGAGGACACTACGTCGATACAAAGCAACTACCGTTTTGTGAGCCTGCCAGGACGCTCGATTTTGAAAGCCGTCAAAAGCGCTCGCTCACACATCGGGCACTGGGATGCTCCAGTGTTCAGTCGATGGCATTTGGCCGCGAATCGCATCATAGAGCGTATTCGTCATTTGCTCCTGAACGGACACGCCCCAGCAACTCCCAAGGTGAACCTCTGGCTCCACTTGGTCTGCTTCGATGCCATTCACGAAGCGTCGGATATCGCAGCGGTCTTTAACGACATCGACGCATCCTTCGAGCTTGGACGAATCGGTTGGGT
>NZ_JASATI010000040.1:0-43122 GCF_038440225.1 Hydrogenophaga sp. OTU3427
CAAGGAGCTAGTGAGCAGGGCAAGTGCCTTCTTTGCCACTGCCGAGCGCGATGTCGAGGCCGAGAAGGCGGCCACGATCACCGAAATCAAAGTGCTGATGGATCAGTACGGCGTCACCGTCGAGATGCTCCAGACGGAGTGACCGTCAGACGACTCTATGTCAGTTCGGGGTTCGGAGGTTTGGCCCACTATTTGTGCGAGCCGACCTCGATGCCGGTCAAGCGGGCGTGGTTTCCGCCAAACGAGCCACCACCGCCCGTTTGCCGAGTTTGAGCGCCTCAGCAATTTGCTGAGCTTGTGCCGCACGCGGTTGCACCTTGCCCGATTCCCACTTGTACACCGACAACGCCGATGCACCGATCAGCGTCGCCATCTGGGCCTGCGAAATGCCCAGCTTTGCGCGGTGCGCAGCCAGCTTCTCTGCATCAAATCGCGCCGTACGGCCAGCGCGCGATGTCGATTCTTCAGCTTCCGAAGCCTTGGGTTCAGGCGCTGCTTTCGCGGCACTGCGCTGAGCTTGCTTCAGCAGACCCGCCAATGCCTTGACATCGCGTTTGAGTGCTGCAATTTCTGTCCGGTGCGCAGACGTTGCTTTGCGCAAGGCCTGCACTTCGTCTTTCAACTCTTTGCGAGCCACGCGGGCGATTTCCGACTTGAGGGTGTTTGCGAATGTACTCATGGGGCCTATGTTAGCGCGCGTGCGGAAGTCGCTGCAAAACAGGAGGCTTCAAGATTGCTCATCCGACTTTGTTGAAATCAATTGACGAAGCTAGGTCAGTCCTGCCGCATCGACTGCGCCGGCGCTTTTGCAGCTGATTCACACGGCGGCGAGGTATGTGATGGCGTGCCGAAAGTGCCGCGTGAAATTCTCAACAGCAGTTACCCACACGCACCCTAAAATCCGTGCGCGCCATGACGATGTGCGCCTCGGTATCTACAACCTACACATGGACAGTCACATGGCAACTGCAAAAAAATCTCCTGCCACCAAAACGGCCGCACCCGCAAAAACCGCACCCAAGAAGGTTGCAGCCAAGGCAGCACCCGCCAAGAAGCCGGCTGCCGCGCCTGTGGCTCTCAAGCCTATCAAAACCACTTTCAATAAAACCACGCTGCTCGCGCACCTGGTCGAAACCACTGGCCAGGAACCCAAGGCGGTCAAGGCGGTTTTGGGTGCACTAGAAGCCACGCTGCTGGCCTCCATCAACAAGAAGGGCGCCGGCGAGTTCTCATGGCCTGGTGTGGTCAAGGTGACGGCGCTTCAAGTTCCGGCCAAGAAGGCCCGCAAAGGCATTGATCCGTTCACCAAGCAAGAGCGTACCTTTGCGGCCAAGCCGGCCTCTGTGAAGGTCAAGGCCCGTTTCTTCAAGAAGGTGAAAGACGCGGCCTTGTAATTCATCGGTCTACTGCAAAAAAGATGCTCGCCTAGCCTGGCGCGCATTTTTTGCGCAGCCGTATTTTTCATATGCGGTTACCTGTAGTGAGCGGGTCCGCTGGGCGGGATCGCATAGAGGCCCAATTGCCGGGTAGCTTCCTAGACGAGATTTCCAAAGGCAGGAGTGCAGCGACAGCCGTCGGTCGCTCCCGGGAATTGTTTTCACGGTGCCTGGCACGAAGCCGTCATCGGCTCACCCAGCAGCACGAGGGCATCAACGACAGGTATCGGGGGGACTGCAGTCATCCAGCGTGGCAGGCCGCAGGTTGCTCCGCCAACTCGCGGTCGGATGTCTGCTGCTCGAAGGGCCGAACTCACACTGTCGACCCTTAGCAGACGCTCGGCAGCTTGGAAAGCGGACATTTAACGTTTGAGTTCGGCGGCCGCTGAAGGCGATCCGCTGTCGAGATGGGTTATGGCGCTGCCTGCGGACGGCCAAGCAAACTGACGAGGTAGCCAACTAGCAAAACACTGAAGATCAATTGAGTCAAGACGACCATTCGAACGAGTCGACTGTTTGGAACGATGTCGCCGAAGGTAGTCGTCGTGGAGACTCCGACACTGAAGTACAAGAAGTCAATCCACTCAAGTCTTCCGGTGCGAGTTGAGTACCAATTTTCAAGGCGTTTAAAAGCATGGCTGCGAAGATCGCCTAGCCTTCTTATGAGGTCGTTCTGCTCTTGGCGCAAAGTCGCGAGTTTGGCCTCCGTCGCTCCGAACTTCGCGGATGCGTCCGGATCGGCAAGTTCCCGCAGGTGGTGAAGCGCATATTCACCGGCGTCACCTTGACGGACAGCCAATGCGTACTGTGCCTTTGCGAGGGCAACTCTTGCGTTGGCAGCGGCGATGGCTGCGGCTGGCGATGGCGATCGTTGGGCAGCGGCAGTTAGCGCATCGACAACAGTTGTAGCACGTTCAACCGCAGCGGATTCGGCGGCGACAGCCTTTTGCTTGTACTTCTCGACGTTTGACCAAAGCTTTGCCGAATGCTCTTCGTATATTGCCTTCGCAGCTAGTTCAATTGCGGCCTGCTCTCGTTCCAACGCGCGTAGCTGGACCTGCGCCGAAGTCGCTTCTCGATCAATTTCGCCAACGATCTTGGAGAATTCGTCCAGTTCAATGGCAGACGTTGAAGACGAAACCGCTGTGGAGTTCCACATGGCTCCGGCACTCGGCGACCATAGCTTGGCTAGGAGTTGATCGTACGGCGTCAGATTGAACTCTCTGTTCAAGATAAAGCTGTCAGGCCGAGCTACCCAAGCGCACCAGTACGCGAGGGAAAAGATCAGGACCGACACGATCCAGATGGTAACAGTAACAGTTTTGCTCTTTAGCACGAGGTGGCGAAGTGGTGGCATGTTATTTGAGCGATCTAACGTCGGAGTTGACCGGCGCGCAACGGTATCGCGTCGCCATGTGTAGGATTTTCTGGGCACCTAACGGCAATGTCGTTGGAGGTCGTTGTCGAACGGCCTGTTAGGCATCAGGACCGCCTGCTTCAGGCGCGTCGAACAGCACCCCATCTACCTGTCTCTTGAATACCCCTCGCTTTATCAGGACGTTCACAGCACGCGTGTACTGACTGCTACTAATCCCCAATTGAGAGATGACCACTTTGTGCGTATCTTTTGGCCAAGGCTGATCCGGTAAGCATGACCTCACCTTCTCAATCAATTCGTCATCGACTGGCAGGGCAATCTGCGGAGGAATAGGTACTCGAACTATTGGAGCAGCGATCGGCTTCGGTTTGGGCTCGAACTCGGAAGCGACGTACTCCATCCAACGTTGGTCTGTCCATGTTGCCGATTCGCGTTCGAATTCAACCGACACTCTGTGCTTCAGAACAGAATTCCAGGTCTTTGCAGTACCACCCATTGACTCAAAGTACGCGAACAAACTCTTGCGCAGTTTTCTCTGGTTCCAAATCGTCTTCAACGGCAAGGTCGAATCCCACTTGATGTCAGGCTTCGGCGCGCTCACGACTTCATGCACAGAGCCCTTTAGCTCACGCACTTCTTGAACAAGGGCGGAGAGGATGTCGTCTTTCCCCAGTGCTCCTGAGGCCGCAGCGATCGTCGCCATCCGACCAACCGCATCCATGGGTTTGTAGTATTTTCCTTCCGACGCCGCTTGAACAAACGCGACAATCTTTCTCTTGTTAACTTCAATATCAAGCAGCTGTCGGTCATGCATGATGACGCGCTGATTCGAAACGTCGAATGGCAGACGCTGCCCTTCCCAAGCCATGATCACCAGCGGAAGGCCTAGCGCATGGCGAATCCCGAGCTCGTACATAACATTGGGGTTCGGATCGTCGGTCTTCTCGAACCCCCCCAGATCTACGAGGACCATCGGATCGAATGCTAGATGGGCCCGAATCTCGTCGTTGATTGCTCCTGGCTGCTCTTCTCCTGCGGAAAGGACAGGTTCATACCCAGACGCGTGAATGGCAGGAGCAATGACAACTTCGTACCATCCTCGAAACCATTTTTGCTCTTCGGCATCCCTCCCAAAAGGCATCACTACAAAGCAAGAAGGCTTTGGTTCTACTGCATCATCCATATTCGGTGCTTCCTCCTTTGATACCTAAAGGAATGTAGACCGCAAGCTGGCACAACCTGTATCTGATCGCTGCGGCCCAATCTTGTTTACCCTACAGGTCCAAGTGCTTGATAACAAATTGGTATCCCTTAAATTGTTGGTTGGGTGTCACTACTAAACTCGAGTAAAAAAATCCCGCAAAAATTTTGCCATTCTAGGTCGCGATTGCCCTCGGGTACATACCCCAAAAGGTGCATTGAGAGACAGCTTTCGGAGCCAACCCGAATGTCCGCTCCTGGCCGGCTCCGTCAGTTCGCTGGTGAGCCCGACAGAGGTCCTTGGTCATGCGCCATATCGCAGGACAAGTGCATGACCAAGACGATCGAGAGCCGACCCAAACCAAGCATCCGCCCGCCGAAACTATCAGCCGCACAGCAGTCGTGTCTAGGTCTCAGCGCTTGCGCCACACACTCGCCAGCCAGGGCTGTTGCTCGATCGGCAGGCCCGAGGGACGGTAGAAGTGATCCAACTCGTCGAAGCCGGCGGCCATCATCAAAGCGCGCCAGGTTGGCCAGTCGTAAAACACGCCGTAGCGCTCACCGTTCCAGCCTTCCTGGCCATTGCCGCGCGGGTTGGAACTGAACAGCACGCCGCCCGGCCGCAGGCATGCCTGCAGTTGTCGTAGCACCTGCGGCAGCACCGGGCGGGGCACATGGAACAGCACGGCGTTCGCAAACACACCGTCGTAACGCTGCGCGGGTAGTTCGAGGTGCAGGAAGCTTTGCTCCAGCACCTCGCAGCCGCTGCGTAGGCGCGCCAGCGCCGCCACGCTTGGTGCGCCTTCCAGGCCCACGGCGCGGTGGCCCAGCGCGGTAAAGGCGTGCAGGTCGCGCCCAGGCCCGCAGCCGAAATCCAGCAGGTCAAAAGGCGGTGGCCCGGAAATGTGCTTCAGAAGCGCCGCGATGTTCTGGCTGACGTCGTGGTCGCGCGTGCCTTCCCAGTAGCTCTGGGCGTTCTGCTCGTAGTGCGCCAGGGTGCGCGCGGCGACTTGTTGCAGGTCTTCGGAACTCAATGGCATACCGCATCATTTCATACAGCACCGCCCTGACCCGAAATACTGGACAGCCTGAACGCTCTCCGATCGAGTTCAGGGGCTCATAGGGGGCACTCTCGAACCACCATGTCGCGCTGACAGGCCGCTTCGGCGCGCACCGGCGGAATCACGGTCTCGGCCAGGAGCAGCCAACGAACGGCGCATGCTCTGGTCCGCCCAAAGCCGGTGTCAAGGCAGGCGCGATTCGCTCACGCCGGGCTTACGCGGGCCGGTAGACCGCGCAGAGCTTGTTGCCATCCGGATCGCGCACGTAGGCCAGGTGCATGGCGCCCGGTTTGTCCTCTCGGGGGCCAGGCGCGCCCTCGATCGAGGTCCCGCCATGCGCGATGGCCGTGTCGTGGAAGGCTTGCAGCTGCTCAGCGGATTGACATTTGAAACCGATCGTGCCGCCGTTGGCGTGAGTGGCCGGCTGGCCGTCGACAGGCTGGCTGATTCCGAAGGTGCTGCCGTCGTGGCGGTAGAACAGGCGAGACTGGCCGGTTCCGTTCACGTTGAGCACGCCCTCTCCCGCGCCCAGCACGCGGAGCACGGCGTCATAAAAGCGCTTGGCACGTTCAATGTCGTTGGTGCCGACCATCACGTGGTTCAACATGTCTAGCTCTTTCCTTAAAGTGTTCTCATGGCCAGCGGTGTGCCGGCGGCGCGAGTCTACGCTGAGTGTGATCACGGTCGACCATTGATGCGAGAGTTCGGCGCTCAGTGCCTGAAGCCGATATCGCAGCGCGGCCGGCCGGTGTGCAGCGGGAGCGGTCTGTCAACACTGCATGGGCTACTGTCACTGGGACCCAGTAAACGGTCGTTGAGGGCAGCGCTCTACGGACGTTCTACAAATAGAAGCCCTCAATCACCGTTTTCGGTGGGTGTGTATGCCAACAAGAAGCGGCAACTTGGCGGGAGGATAGCCTCGGGGTCAGTCTCTGAGCTACACCGCAGCAAAGAATAGTTGCGAGAATTAGGCAGATCGCATCAG
Source organism: Hydrogenophaga sp. OTU3427 (assembly GCF_038440225.1). NCBI lineage: Bacteria > Pseudomonadati > Pseudomonadota > Betaproteobacteria > Burkholderiales > Comamonadaceae > Hydrogenophaga > Hydrogenophaga sp. OTU3427. The sequence goes on from NZ_JASATI010000040.1 coordinate 6,061, forward strand.
GAGAGCCACCAATGACCAGTCTCGTCTTCGAGGAAAAGAGCGTATCCAATCCGCCTCGGCAGCCAAATACCTTTTACTTCTATCCCAATAACTGGGATGACTTCGGGTTCAAGACGACTTTCTATGTCTTCTATGTAGACAAGGCGGGCACCGAGTTCAAGATTGGGCAGACGCGAGTCGGATACCGTGGTCAGGTCGATGGCTGGACACTGAACCATGTGAAGGAGCAAGCCTCGCCAGATATCTTCTCGCTGGGTCAGGATGTCTCTTACTACAAGTCGCTACAGGATCAGGTCGACCCTTCTGTCGTCAGTGTGTACTTTAAACTGGTTGGCGACATAGCAGCGCACGACGAGATATTTCAGGCAGTTCAGGGCGAAGCGGTGCTCGCGAAGTCCTTGATGCGCGACGTGAGCATCTCAGCCATCCTGGGTCAGTACCGCCGGGTGATTGACGGAAAATCGGTGCTGACACCATTCCGCTTTCGCTACAAGGACCCTGGAGAGGCGGAGCGCGCAGCGTTCAAGCTCGACTTTAAGGTCGAGCCGATGACCACGCCCTCGACCAACCTCCATGTCCTTATTGGTCGCAACGGCGTGGGAAAGACGACGATTCTCAACAACATGGTGCGGTCCATCATTGCGCCCCACACCAATCAAGAGAATCGACCTATGGTCCTGACAGTCAGTGAACACTTCATAGAGACCCCCTCCGATGCGTCAGAGTTCAGCTGCGTCGTTTCCGTATCGTTCAGCGCTTTCGATCCATTCGAACCTCCGCCATCCCCTGACCAAGATCGATCGGCTGGCGTGGCCTACTTCTACGTTGGCATGCAGGACATCGTGAAAGATGTGAACGAGAAGGGAGAGACGGTCGAAGTGCGGAAGGTGAAAACAAGGATGCAGCTTCGGCAAGAGTTCGTTGAGGCAGTGCATTCCTGCATTAGCTTGGATAGCAAGCGAGATCGCTGGTCTGATGCCATTGGGCGCATTGAGTCTGATCGAAATTTTCAGGATATTGCGCTTAGAGACCTAATGAAACTTAAAGAGACGGAGCTGAAGATCGCGGCGGGAACTCTATTCGACGAACTCAGCTCGGGGCACGCAGTGGTCTTGCTGACCATTACGAAGCTGGTCGACTGCATGGAGGAAAAGACTCTGGTTTTGCTCGACGAGCCGGAGAGCCATCTGCATCCGCCACTGCTATCTTCGTTTATCCGCGCACTTTCTGATCTCCTAAATCACCGTAACGCCGTCGCCGTAATTGCAACCCATTCGCCCGTGGTGCTGCAGGAGGTGCCAAGAGGCTGTGTATGGGTGATCTCACGCGTCCGTAGTGCCGGCAGCTATGAGCGTCCGTCCGGCGAGACGTTCGGGGAGAACGTTGGTGTCCTGACACGAGCCGTGTTTGGTCTGGAGGTGGCGAAGTCGGGGTTCCACGACAATTTGCAGCAAGCCGTCGACAAAGGGGGCTCGTTTGAGAGCATTTGTCTGGAGTTCGGTGAGCAGCTTGGCTTTGAGGCGCAGGCTCAACTGCGCGCCATGATCCGGGAACGGGCGAATCGCGGCGGTGAGCAATGAAGCGATTGGATTGCTCGGGATTCGATTCCGCCACGCTCCTGGATGCTTGCGTCGGTCAGCTCGATGCACAAGACGACAAAGACCGATTCACTGACGCGCGAGATGACCTTGTCCAACACTATGCGGCCTATGTTGCAATGGCCGGGCAACACACCTTGTTCTCCGCGCAGTCCTTCCTTCATGGAAATACCGACCAGATCGTTTGTGGAGCTATCAGCAAAGGGGACCTGACAGACCTCTATAGCCACACCATGGTTGGGAAGGACGGGCAGGCACGCAAGGTCTACGACAGGTTGATGGCACTGCCTGCCCATTCGAACTGTCCCTACTGTGGGCTTGGTCAAGTTTTCACCTTGGACCACTTTCTGGCGAAGTCTCGCTATCCACAGTTCTCGGTTCTTTGCGAGAACCTGATTGCTTGTTGCGAGACCTGCAACAAGACAATGAGCGGGGGGCTCACGACTGTCGACAACATTGCCCTGCATCCGTATTTTGAGGACGCTGCGATTGAAAACACAACATGGTTGACCGCCTCGTTGAACGAGACAGCGCCTGCCTCGGTGTCCTATAGCGTCGCTCAGGTCGATGCGTGGTCGCCCGAGCTTGCCAGGCGCGTACGCAATCACTTTGGGCAACTGAACCTCGCTGGGCGCTATGCCGTGGCGGCGGCCAACGAGCTGGCCAGCAACGCCGACGTCCTTTGCTTGATGGGCTCTCCAGCGGATATCCAATCGCATCTCGCCAAGTGGGCTCAAGGTCTGACACATCACTCGCCAAACTCCTGGAAAGCCGCGCTGTATCGGGCGCTCGCGACAAGTGCTTGGTACGCCGAAGGTGGCTACGGTGCGCGAGCATAGGGCGTACTGCAGCCAGTAGAGTTGATGCTGCATCCCTTGACCAATTCAAGCCTGTCCTCGATCTCTATCGAAGCTGCTTCACGCGCTCCTGGAGAGCCAAAGTGGTCGGACTGTTCACGACAGCAAGCGCAGCAGCTATTTCGACAAGCGCCTGCCGAGCCTGCGCGTGATGTGACAGGGCCTGTGCATCGGAGCTCAACGCCTCCGCAACGAGTTCAACAAGTGCGTCGCCAGCGCGCTCGCGGTACCAACCAGCGGAATGCTCGTGTTCCCTTAGCACGGCGGCGAGCCAGCGAAGCCCGTCAAGGCGCAGTGTCGATCCGAAGTCTGTCGTCAAGAAGTGGCAGAAGCGGGTTACGCATTCATCATCGCGTGCCAGGTGTGCAGAAGCCCAGCGTTCGTAGAACTCCTGCATTCTCAGCGCCGCGTCTGGGGGTAGTTTGGAAAGGGCCTCCTCGTTCCCGAAGCCGAGCAGGTCACAAATCAAGCGTTCGCCGTGGAACCAGAGGCCAGGTGGAGACCAATCGGCTGCGAGACCATATTCCGCGATGGCTCGCCAGATGCGTTCGAATGCAACTGGATCTTCACCTTTCCCGAGACGCAGAAAAAAACCGTGAATAAAGTGCTTCAACGCGTAGTGCGCAGCTGGACCGTGGGCAAGCACTGGCTCCCAAACTGCACGCGCATCCACAGCGGGCGCCGCGATTGCCAAGGCTCCAAGCTTTTGAAGGATGCCGTAGCCGAGACTCTGGCTAGGTAAGTCGTACTCGCCCTCTTTCTTCTTGTTCGACTTTGCACGAGTGATGTCGTAGTCCCAGATACGCAGCACCAAGCGCGAGTCAAGGTCGTGGTCGCCAGTGCCATTTCCTTCGATGAGCCATTTGAACAGGACCTCTAGGAAGTGCCCGTCCAACGAAGCGCCTCGATCACGCTCCGGCTTTCTCGACCAAGGCTGGTCGCCTTTTCTGTAACGCCTCATCCGACGTCGGAAATCCAAGCGTTCTAGGCCCGCGACCACACGTTTGAAATCGAGATCGTCCGGTGTCGAGTTTTGTCCACGGAGTGGAAAGCACCGTAGTCGTGCGAGCCACCGATTCCAGACGTTCTCGACATCGTCACCGTCACCGTGTCGCGGCGCGAGCAGGCGGAGGCCCGACCAGAACAGCCCAACACGGAGTAACCGCCACCATGCGTGACCAAGTTGATCCCTATTGGCGTAGGCGATGTTGATCACAACCGCGACGGCACGTTGGTCGCCACTTGTCAGAAGTCGCAGGACGGCGTCCTCCCATTCCTGGCCACTATCTCCATTGTTCAGCCAAAGCGGCATGACTGCATAGGCGACGAATTTCAGTTCGTCACGGTGGTCTATTCGCAGCCCTTGGACATCTTCTCTCGTCGACGCGACCGCCGCCACACCGGATCGTAGGATTTCGAGCGAGCGCTTCCGCGCTTCAGGAATTTTGGTGAACCATGCGTCGCCCAACGCTACGAGCGTGCCGGCAGCAGCGAAGCGGCATTTCAACTTTGCCTCCTTATCGTCTCCGTCCGCTTCCGTCTCACACTCCTTCAACAAGTTGAAGAGGTACGCAGCCTCTTCGTCGGTTAGCGGTTTGCCGCCCAGAAGTCGCCGCTCGCACTTCTCTGGCATGAGAAGGTATGTAAGGATGGGCGCGGAATCGTCCTGCCAAGACTGCACCTCAAGGCCTAGTTGGGCGGGACAGACGAAGTTCCGCCTCTCTACGCCTGTCTCCTGATCGATAGCGGTCGGATAGTTGTTCTGGTCAAGTGCGGCGAAGAGCAGCTTGAATTCGAGCGCCTCCTTCGGATTTTCTGGCAGCGACCAGGTCGGCAACAACGCTTGAATGCGTTGTGCAAAGTCTTGATCGGCCAACAAGACTTTTACTACGACATCGACAAACTTCTCTTGGCGGTGAGGCGCCAAGGTCCAGTCACGGGCAAAGTTGAACATCGCCTCACCTGCACGGGACCAGCTCCAAGCGATGAAGTTCTGACCAACGTGCTCAACGCGCACGCTGTCCCAATAGAAAAGGCTCGGGTGCGTAACCAGGATGGAGAGGGGCCCTGTCAGCAGGGACGGTCGATACTTGGCCACGTTGAGGAGCACGCTGACGAGTGCCGCGGAGTTTCCCTCCTGGAAAATTCTCTCGAGATCTGCACTGATGTCCTCACCCGCGTCGAGCCGTTGCACAAGCCAACGCTCCAACGCATCGAGAGCGCAATACAGGTTGCCGTTGTGCAGGTCATTGGTTTGCGGCCAACCGAATACCTGCCACCATCCGCGGAATATCTTGTTCGACCCGTCCGAAAACTGCAGCGTCACCCCGGGAATCTCGCAGGAGCGCTCCTTCATGACCCCGGCAACCCAGCGCTCGGTGCAGAAGTTCACCAGCGCGATGAGCGCGGTGAGTGCGGTTTCTGGGGCAATCTGAAAGAAGGGGAAGAACGGGCTCTTCCAGAAGGCCGTCGGGTAAGCGTCCTGAGCGTATTCTAGTCCGAGGTCGATTTCGAACCGCGTGGAACCGTCTTCCCGTTCCGGTTGGTCTTCAATGATGAGAGCAAGCAGGATTTCGGCCGCCAGCTCAGGCTGAACTCGCATCAGAGACTGGATGCCGTTTTCCTTGATGCAGGCAGTTCGAAAGTCCATATCGACCCTGGAGCTGGCTCCAAGCGGCCAAGGTGGCAACCGCTTTCGGAACGATCCTAGTGATGGCGGTATCCGCTTTAGTTCTTCGTGCCGCGCCTTGTATTCGGAATCGGTTTTTAGACGCTCTGCGTGGGCCGTCGACTGCTGACGCCGCACCTCGGAGATTCGCCGCTTGACGTCAGCGTCGACCTCTCTACGTCCTGCAAGTTCGAGCGTCCAATTTCCGACCTCGGTTGGCAGGTCGGAAATCCCTGCAAGCGGTGCGGTGTACAGCAACGGCTCACGCATCAGGTAAATCACGCCGTGGCCCTTCTCAACCTGCACGTTCCGAGCCATGGCGAGCGCTATCTCAGCCATCTCCAGGCGGAAAGGCATGGGATTGCCGCTGCTCAGCGTAGTTGGCGTCTTTGTCAACCAGGTCTCGATGACCTTCGCTAGAGCGGGTGAAACCAGCCCAGCTAGTCGCTCCCGCTGCGCAATGAGGAAGCGGAGAACGGGTGGCCATCGGCCGAAGACGATCGAGCGGTATTGCGCCTCAATGTACAGGCCAAGCGCAGCGTCCAAGCCCGTTCCACCGCTCGCTGGGACCGTCGCGATGTGGTGGAAACGGAGAAGCAGACGCGTGAAGTGCTGAGCGCCGTCGTTGAGCAGGAGGTTGGCGCGTTCGCTCAGAAAGCGCTCGGCGTCGGGGTCCAAGCAAAGAGCGTCAAGAAGGATGTCACCCGCCACATCGATCTTCGCTGCCTCTGCGGCTCCGAAGGCAACGTCCCAGGCAGTGCCAGTCTCGGCCGCTTGTCGCAGCAAAAACTGGCCGAGCATTCGGAGTGCGTTCGTCCAGAGTGGATTGACGGCCAGGGCGGTCCACTGCGACGTGTCCGTCCAAATCTGTTTCAGGTACTGAAAGCGCGACCAATCCGCTGCAAGATCGTGCTCGAACTCGATGCGGTTGGTTCGCTCATTCAAGTGCAGCGGAAGCTCCTCGGGCCGCTGCGTGAACGTTGCCGTGTCCGCCGGCTGCAAGTCAGTCAACGCGAAGCTTCTCTCAAACAATGCTTCTCGCTGGGCGAGGCGCATCGCCAACGCCTGCACGTCGGCGCGGTCTTTAGTCCAGTACTTCCAGAGGCGGTCAGCTATGGCGGTGTGTGACGCCAGTCCACCGGCGGTTGACCTCAACGCCTCCCCCGCCTGAATGACCCACGCTAATGTCCGCAGGTTCGCCAGTGCCGCGATGGTTTCGTCATGCGCAGCCAACCAGCCCAAATTGGGCGACTGCAGAAGCGCTAGCTTCACAGCATTGGCTTTCAGCCCTTCGACCTCGACCAAACATGCCTTCCGACCGCCCAGGATTGTCTCTTCGCCTTGGACCCAGCTCTGCGTCTGCATGACGATGACGACCCGCCACGCACCCAACGTCTTTTCTCCGTCATTTGGCAGGATGGCTTGAAGCAGTTGGCGGATGACAATGAACTCGCCAGCCTCAACACGTTCCGCCGAGTCGATGACAAGTACGTTCTGCTGCTTCACCGTGGCGTTCAGTACTTGCGAAAGTTCGTGCGTCAGTGGAAGGGCACCACGGCGCGCCGCACTGAGCGCCGTCTTCAGGTCCTCCGGGCCGAACCACACTTGGTTCCAAGATGGATAAGCGCCGTCCAAAACCGACTTGACCAGCGCCGACTTGCCCGAACCAGACTCCCCAAAGACCACCGTGACCGGTTTGTCGGCGATCACTGCCTGGAGCAACGCCTTCTCCTCTGTTCGCGGGACGACGTAGCCAGACGGTAACTCCGTCTCAATACGCGCCGTATGGTCCGCGGTGATGTTGGATAGTGTCTCCCAATCACGCTCGAAGTCCGGATGATGGCGGAGGCCAAACTGGCCCCGCAGCAAGGACAACAGGTCTAGGATGGTGATGGTCCCGCTGCTAAGACGCACCTCCTTCGCGACGTAAATGAGATCCTTCCAAAGAGCCTGCGCTTCGTCGTCACGTCCCGACACGAGCAAACGACGGCATTGCGCGATGCCCTGGATCTCGTTCTCGGAGTGCGCAAGCTGCAAGTCGGTTGGCAGCACGTGCAGGCGGCGAATTAGCTCGATGGTCTCCTCGTCAGACCCGCCGCCGGGCTTCTGGACGCTGTCGAAGACGCGTGACTGCCTCGCATTGCTGCGGATGCGGCTCATCGCAAGCGCTTTGTCAGTGCCGCTGCACGCGTTCTTGACTTCACGCCACGCCGAGTTGAACTGTTGATGTGCGTCGAGTGTCACCAAGGCTAGCCCGTCGGTCGCGCGGTTAAATGGCCCCTGAGGGTCACGCCACTGCTCCCAGGAACGCGTAACGAAGTCAGCGGGGAGACCGACCGCAGTCACCTGCAAATTGCCCTTCGCCGAGATCGCTAGCCGCCGCGGCACACCGGCCACCTGGGCTGTCAGCAGCAGGTCGTCGATACGCCACCTTAAGGTCGAGACTTGGGCTTGGACCTGTGTGACCACGCCGCCAATACCTGGCACCTGCTCACCTGACAGGGCCTTCACTAACTGCCAGGCACTTATCAGGTCCTCGAACTCGAAACCGGCCCCACTCGTCGACCGCAGCGTCGCGGTCGCGCGTTTCGCGATGCCTCCGCGAGGCGGGGTGGACTTCGATGTTTTCTTGGACTGCGTCATCTACTTTCGAGTGCTTGTTGCTCTGCATTATTGACACATATGTCGGCGAGCAGCAGTGGGCATAGGCACCTTGCTGGCATATAGGCATTCAGCGCGTCGTAGGTTCTCGAACGCAATTTCAGCAGCACTAACCATGTGGACCGCCAAAGAACTACCGAAGCCGCCGCACTTCCACTCAAAAATCTGGGCGACTACCCTGGACAGACGTCCGGAACGGCTCTAAAGGGTCAAGAAGCTGGCGTTCAACACGACCTCGATGAGCGACTGCAGTCAGCCTTGACCGAACCTTCATCGGCGCACGACTAAACCCATTCGCTCAAAGGATAGGTGCGAGATCAGGGTGAGACCTGTTCGCCGGTGATCTCGAAAAGATCTCCAACAGACACGTTGAAGTAGCGGCACAGACGCTCGATCGCATCCAGGTCGACCCTGGTGGCGGTTTCCTGGTAAAGCAAGGTCACCGTGTTCCGATGCAAGCCGGTGTCGCGTGCCACATCGATGATCTTGAGCTTGCGCTCCCCCATCAATCGGGACAGATGGCACTTAACCACCGCATGCTCCAAGTATTTTTTTCATTCTGAATGACAAAAAGCAGTTGACAAAGACATTTTCGCACTCATAATGTCATCCAAGACGACAAAAAGACACGATGGCGTGGGTTTTGACGTCTTGATTGTCCCATTCTTCTTAAGGAGTGCATAGTGCCGGCCGCAACCTACCTCACCACAGACGAGTTGTCAGCTCGCATCAAGTATGACAGCCGAACCATCCGCGAACGCCTGAAGGACAGCGTGTTGTTGGAGGGGCGGCACTACATCCGCCCATTCGGAGGCCGCAAGACCCTCTACATCTGGGAGCACATTGAAGTCGACATGGCCCTGGCCTCATCGGCCGGCGCTGGCTCCATTCCCATGGCCAACGGGAGCGTTCTCCATGGGTAGCATTCGCCGACTGGAGAGCAAGGGCACGCTCTTCATGGACTTCAGATTCGCGGGGCGGAGGCTGCGGGAGTACACAGTGCTGCCAGACAACGTCGCCAACCGCAAACGCCTCCAAAAAGCCCTGGAGCGAATCGAAGGCGAGATTGCCCTGGGCACCTTCGACTACCAGAAGACCTTTGGCAAGCCCTTGCCGACGGCCGCCACCACCGCGGTCGAAGAGGCACCCCAGGCGCAAACCGAACTGGTGGCGTCGATGGTGCAATCCCGCGTGGGCAAGACGCCGCTGCTGCGGGACTTCATCGAGGTCTGGTTCACCGAGACGGAGGTGCTGTGGCGCAAGAGCTACCGCGTGACGCAGCGCGGCGCCATCGACAAGTACATCACCCCCTACTTCGGGGACAAGGAGGTCGGCCAAATCACCAAGGCAGACGTACTGGCATTTCGGGCTTCACTCGCCAAAGTCACCACCCGAAAATCCCAAGGCACCTTGTCCAACCGCCGCATCAACGCGGTGATGAAACCGCTGCGCCAGATTCTCAACGAAGCGGCCGACCGGTTTGAGTTTACTTCGGCGTTTCGCAACATCAAGCCGCTGAAGATGAAGCGCAGCGATGTCAACCCGTTCTCGCTCGACGAGGTGCAGCGCATCCTGAGCACCGTCCGGGTCGACTACCGCAACTACTTCGTCGTGCGCTTCTTCACCGGCATGCGCACGGGAGAGGTCCACGGTTTGAAGTGGAAGTACATCGACTTCGAGCGCAACCTGATCCTGGTGCGCGAGGCCATCGTGCTCAACGAGGAGGACGAGCTCAAGACCGACGGCAGCTTGCGCGATATCCAGATGAGCCAGCTGGTGGTCGATGCCCTCAAGAGCCAGCTCAAGGCCACCGGCAAGCTCTCTGACTACGTGTTCTGCAACCGCAAGGGGCAGCCGCTGGACAACAAGAACTTCCTGAACCGGGTCTGGTCACCCCTGCTGCGCCACCTGGGGCTCGATCACCGCCGGGCCTACCAGATGCGCCACACGGCCGCGACCCTGTGGCTGGCCTCGGGCGAGGCGCCGGAGTGGATCGCACGCCAGTTGGGGCACACCACCACGGAGATGCTGTTCCGGGTCTACAGCCGGTACGTGCCCAACCTGACGCGCCGCGATGGCTCGGCCATGGAGCGCATGCTGGCCCAGCACATCTCCACGGTGCCCGTGACCGGGGCGGTCATCCGGCTGGACGAGCCCGCACTGGGCGAGGCAGCGCGGGAACGCTTCGATTCCGCGGACGAGAACCAGAGCACCCTGTCGGCCTTCCTCGCCACCTCGGACGGCAATCAGGCCTCCCAGCGTGGCGCCAAGACCCACCGGCTGGTCTCGGGTGGGGTCGACCGTGCGACGGCAGACAAGGCAATGGGTGCCTCTCGGACCGCTGGCAGCGGTGTCGGGGACGACGGCGCGATTCCCTGGGCCTGGTCCACCGCCAAGCCGGACCGGTCCCAGCCGCCCCCGCGTGCTCGTCCGTCTCGGGCCAATGGTGACGCCTTCGTGGTGTGACCTGAACGCCTGACCGGCACCTCCCGGCTTCCGCCTCTACCTCCGATCCCGACCAGTACCCCAGCGCAGCACGTGTTTTGAAACACCGCCGGCGCTGGGTAGGGCAGAGCCACGCCCGCTGCTGGGTCCTCAACCGTTTCGACGCTGCATTTCACCTAACCAGGAATTCACATGAGCAAGACCAACACCACCTCTGATGCCAAAACCGCTGCCACGACAGCGACTGCGACCCCAGGCAACACCTCCAAGCCCACCACTGAACAAGCAGCGCGCCCCGCAGCAGCCGGCAGCCATGTGCTTGGTTTTACGCTGGCCCCACAAGGCAGTGCACGGGTGGACCCCGACGCACTGGAGGGCATTCCTGAAATGCCTACCCCACCTTCAGGCACCAGCGAGTCCATCACCCGTTACCACCTGCGTGGCGTGTTGAACCTGCAGATGTACCCCTCGCAGTTGGAGACGATGGGTCAGGCGGCGGCCGATGCGCTGTGCCAAGCGTTCACGGATCAGCTGCTGGGCGTGACTGTGCAGACCGACGAAGCGGTCTATGACCTGGTGTGCGTGCCCGTGTTGGAGGTGGTCGGCACACCACCTTGGGGCATGCAGGACTACCACCTCTGGCCACCAGCAGCGGCGGTGCTGCAGGAATGGGCGTCAAACACCCCGGCAAAGACTGGGGCGGCGAAGGCACGGCAGACCCGCAAAGCAGGAAAACGACCTGCAGACCGGGGCGAATGAACGCCAACGTTGAGCGAGCACATCACATCCCGATTGGATCCCCGATGAAATCCCAGTCCTCCAGCCACCGTTCGACCTCGCTGCCCAGAAGTGAGGAGGTCCGCACCTTGCCCACCTTTCCGTGGGAGCTCTACTACCCCTTGCGCAACCGGATCCATGCCGAGCGCCTGCGATCGTCCAGCAAGGCGTTGGAGCATTTCGCGACCCACGCCTTCATGACCAATGAGCTGATCGCTGCCTATTTCCACACCCGTATCACACCTGGTGCTCAGAGTGGTGCTGGTGCTCAAGGGACCTCAGATGCCACAGGTGTTCACACCGCACCGGTGGCGTCGGTCGCGAATGCGCAAGCGGTGGTCACTTTTGTCGACTGGCCATACCGCCTGGCCCACCGAGCGGCGGAGCGGGCCAGCCGCGGTCCGTTCATCTCCGCCGCCGATGCGGCACCGACGCACCTGGCCACCTTTCTGTACCACAGCGGCGTACTGCGCTACTGGGACAGCATGGCCAAGTCAGGACGTATCCCTTCCCGTGAGTTCAACACCCCGGAGGGAATGGCCGCCGCGCGGGCGGTGCGCATGGCATTGCTGAGCGATTCGCTGAACTACCTCTGCAGACACAACGCCGAGCTGGGCAACACCTTGAGCGTGGTGATGGAAGACGAGCGGGTGATCAGGAGCGTGACCACGCATGCGCCCGAGCGTGTGGCGCGCATCGGGGCGGCGATCTTCTTCTCACGCTTATGGGTGCACGCGGCCTTGACAACAGGACGAAGTATGAGAACTTGAATGCACGAGCCCGTGATCGAGTCAGCTGAACCCACTCATCCATCTTATTGACCACACCACCTATGCTGAAAACCAACCCCCACTCGACCGACCGCAACCAGGCCCAATCCGCGTCGGCATTCAACGCCCACATGCAGGCTCCTGCCACGCCAGTCCGGTCGCCGCTACCGGTTGCGGTGCCAGGGTACGTGCCCACGCGTTCGGCCGTGAAGTCTCCTGTGATGATCGCGCCCAACGCGCTGCATGAGCACCGGACGTCGCACATCTTGCATGCCGTTCCCATGCTGGGCGAGCCGTCGCTGGATGGCTTTTTCGGAGACGCTTTCGGGGGCCGTGGTCTGTGTGATGCATACCTCCTGGTCATGCCCGACCCGGTCATGAGCCTGGCTCAGACAACGGTGGGCGGGCAGGTTAACCCACCCCGTCTGGCGTTGGACTTGAGCATTGCCGACATGAACGTGATGCTCAGCCGGTCAGGGCTGCTGAAGCACGAGCGGCGCCTGGGGGCGGTGGCGGCTTTCTTCGCCCCGTGTGGGTGGTACCTGCACCTCAATCAGTGTGACACCTCACTCATGGGCCAGCGCTCCAACCTGAGCGCGTTGCGCGAGCTTCGGATGGAGGCCTTGCGTTACCCGCTGCGTGCCCTACGCAAGCGCCACCCAGCGTTGGTGGCCACACTGACCGCGATCTGGAACCCGGAGAAGAACGAAACCGATGACGTGGATGCCGATCAGGTGCAGCGCATCCGCCGCGCTGTGCTGGATGTGTGCGGTTGGCTCTGAGCACGGAGCTGTGAAGACTTTGTAGACGTTGACAGGTGAGTGGCCTGAGCCCAGCTCTGGGTGACCATGAGCTGGGGTATCGGGCCCAGCGCCGCCAGTCTGCCAACCTGGATATTCCCACTTGCTGTCAACAAACATGTTCGAGACCAACGCCACACTGAAGGTGGTCATGATCATTGGCATCGTGATCGCCTGCGTTCTGATGATCTTGTTTTTACGAGCCGTTAAGGAGGCTGAAAGGACCCGAAGGAACAGGCCTGTCAAAACACGTCGTTGCAGGTGGACGCGCTGAGCAACTTGCGTGGGTTTTGAAAGGGGCAAACTCAAGTTGCAGCCTGCGCACAGCGCCCGGGGTTTCATGCCCGATCACGATGACCGCTTTGAACTGGCGCCCCGCGACGTGGTGGCGCTTGCCATCGATGCCGAAAGAAACAACATGGACTGGATTGTGTGCACCTGGACACCTCGCACCAACCTCCCGAATTCCTTCCAGTCTTTCCTTGGTTTAAGCAGCAGCCAGTGCTTCTGCCGACAGTGGCTTGACCTTGCGAATGAGTGCTTTGGCATTCTGCTGTGCTGCCCACAGGTCGTAGGCCGCTTGCATGCCCAGCCATACATCGGCACGCCCTCCATGCTCAACTCCCAGTCAGCGCTCCAGTCGCAAGGCCATTTCAGGGGATACCGCAGCCGCACCATTCAGAACGCGCGAAAGAGTCGGACGAGTCACGGCCAAGGCTTTTGCTGCGTCCGTAACGCTCATGCCCAGGGCCGGTAAAACGTCGTCTCGCAATGTCTGACCGGGGTGGGGAGGTTTGTGCATTCTGGTCATCATTTTCCTCAGCGGTAGTCCTGGTAGTCCAACAGAATCGCATCTCCAACATCAAACCGGAACGTCAGCCGCCAATTGCCGCTGACCGACACGGACCAATGCCCATCAAGCGCCCCAGACAGCGGGTGCAACTTCCAGCCCGGCAAGTTCATGTCCTTTGGCGCCTGAGCCTGGTTCAGCTGCGCCAACTGCCTGGCTAACCTGTCGGCATGCACCGCCTGAATGAGGCCTGGCTCCTTTCTGAAGAAGGCCTCTATGCCCTTGTGTGCAAAGGTCCTGATCATTTTGTGTAGTGTAACGCCACGCAGCACGGATGAAGTTGATACTATCGAACAGGCGCAGAACTTCGTTCGATGCGGCACCTGGTAGCCCGCCACCCATAGAAACTCCAGTCAGGGCTTCAACAGTCGGAGGCTATGCATCAGCATTGACCCCGCAATTCAATGTATGCGCGCGGTGAACCCCACCTTGATCGCGCCGTGCGGTCATGGCTGATGGTCAGACGTGGGCGGGGTGCCAGCGGTGCGGCAAGAGCTCGTCAATGCGACTTGCCATGTGCGTGGGCAGCTGGGTCAGCACATCGTTGAGATAGATGGCATATGGATCATGCCCGTTCATTCGTGCCGACTGGATCAAACTCATCACGGCGGCCGCCCGCTGTCCGGCACGCAAGCTTCCTGCGAATAACCAATTGTTGCGGTTATGCGCAACTCCGCATAAACGGTCGAACTGGCTGTTCAGCGGTAGCCTGCGTGCGGGCAAGCGGGCCGCAGCCATCATGAGCCTGCTGCACTCTGCACGCATCAAGGGGCACGAACCTTACGCGTACTTCAAGGACGTGCTCGAGCGGTTGCCAACGCATCCGGCCAGTCGTATCGACGAGCTGCTGCCGCATCGCTGGTTGCCAGCCATCTGAGGTGCGGCGCTAGCCTCGTGCTGTCCGTCAAGATGACTTTGCCGGATACCGATGGACTGCGCTGAGCGTGACCGACAGTGGGAAGTCGGTCAAATTCGCGGCGAGGCGCTCCCTTTTCGACCCGAGATGCACACGCAAAGTGCGGCGCGATCTCCGACGAAAAGAACCTCGTCGAGTAACTCTATCGCCGTAGCGATTACCGAGAGCGCACCTTCGACGCCAGATGGTGGCACAGCGCCCGTTCAGCGAATAAGCCCCAACTGCCGCGCCGCGCTGACGGCCTGGGCGCGGCTGCCGACCGCGAGCTTGCTGTTGATGTGGCGCAGGTGGGTCCGCACTGTGCTGTCTGAGACGAAGAGCTTCTCGCAGATAGCGCTGTTCGAATACCCATCCGCCAACAGGCGCAGCACGTGCAGTTCCTTCTGCGTCAAGGGATCAAGCAGCAGCCGTACTCCGCCCGTGGCCTTCACGCTGGCCCCTGAGGGTGGGTGATCCTCCTCGTGCGAGCCGTCAACCTGCCCACCAAATGCCTGCACCAGTTCCCGCACATAGAAGGCCAGGGGATCGGCCGTCGTCGCCGTGTCGCCGAGGTTTAGCGATGCCGCCAGGCGGCCGACCAGCATGCCCATAGTCGGTCCCTCGTCTAGAATCAAACGGATGAAGCCCTGCGTGGCGCAGCGCCTCAGGGTCTGCGCCAGCAGGCTCAGTGCCGACTCGGTGCTCTCGCAGCGGATCAGCGCAATCACGTGCACCAAGCGCAGCGCCGTGGCGCGCCGGTGGTGGTGCGCCGCCGCCGCGTCGGCAGCCTCCCGCGCGAGGCGCAGTGCCGCATGCCGAGCATCCCCGGCGACGGCTTCCCATCGCAACCGGCCCAGCGTCAGATCGTCGGCATCGTTTCCGAACAGGTACCGCAAATGCGACACACTGCGCCAGACGCCGCTGTTGGCGCGCTCAAGTTCCACATGCGCCGCGGGCGCGCGACCCTGCAGCAACTGCACGCGCGAACGCTCCAGGTGAGCGCTGGCAACCACGCGTGGAAGCTTGCGCTGGTGGCCAAGGCTTTCGAGTTCGCAGAGCAGGCGAAAGCATTCGTCCACGTCGCCTTCGTCAAAAGCGATGCGCGCGAGCATTCGGTAGCCATGGATCATGTGGCCGGCCAGCCCCGCGTCGCACGCCATCGGCAGGTATACCCGTAGCAGTTCGGCGGCGGTCGCGACGTCATTGCGCTCGTACACCGATGCCGCATAGAGGATTCCTGGCCATGCGTTGCCGTAGGTCAGCCCCTCGTTACTGACGCAACTGCTCTTGATCGCCATGTGAAATCGTGCCTGTGCTTCATGGATGCGGCCTTCGAAAAGGTCCAACATGCCTTCCATGGTTTCGGCGTACATGCTGTTGAGCGCGCTACGGCGACTGACAGGTGCTTGCCGGCCACTATCCATCAAACGCAGCGCGTCGAAGGACAGCCCCTTGGTCGCGAAGAGGTGCGACATGATATTGATCAGCACGTCGTCGGCGAAGCCGACCTGGCTCGGCAGCCGCGCCAGGCTGCGTTGGCCGATCTCGCAGGCCTCATCGTAACGGTCCATCATAGATAGCAGCACTGGCTGTAGCGAAGAGACCAGGGGCCACACTTCTGGATCCTCCGAATCCGACAGGCCGCTGTCCTGCAGCCGTTCCATCGCCTCCGAGGGGCCACGCGTGAAGCACACGGCCCATATCTGCACGATCTGCAGCCTCGGATGCGCTTCCAGCGCCGACTTCGGCAGCGCCGAGAACCAGCGCGCCAGCAGCCGCATCCGTCCCTGAGCCAGCAGCGTCATCATGTGTTCGGAGATCAGGGCCAGCGCGCGATCCACGCGGTCAGCCTCCAGCAAGTGGTCGATCGCCTGAATCGGCCGCCCATGGGTTTCAAGCCATCGCGCGGCCGCCTCGTGGAGAGCGGCGAAATCGTAACGGCTGTGGCGGCGCAACTGGGCCTGGAGAAAGCTGGCGAAGAGGCTGTGATAGCGGTAGCCACCTTCGCCCGCATCGATAGGCGTCAGCATCACGTTGTGCGCGCTCAGTTCGCGCAGCATCCGCGCGCAATCCACCCCCGGGACCAGCGCCTCACACAGAGGGGGCGTCAACACCCTCAGCACGGAGGTGCGCATTAGAAAGTCCCGCGCTTCGTCGCCTTGCTGCCGAAACACGTCGTCCAGCAGATAGTCGGCTACAGTCATGCTGGAGCCGGAGAAACGTGCGATGAACGCCGACTTGGACGGATGGCCTTCCAGCGCCATCGACGCCAGCCAAAGCCCGACGATCCAGCCTTCGGTCTTGACGTGTAGGCGCTGCACGTCGTCTGGGGCCAGCGCACTGTGGCCTTGCAGGCCGAGAAGCTCGCGCGTCTCGGCGAGCGAGAAGCGCAAGGCCCCCGCATCCACTTCCACCAGTTGCCGACGCGCCCGCATCCGCGCTAGCCGCAGTTCGGGTAGGGTCCGCGAACCGATGACGAGCTGGCCGCAGGCCGGAAGCTGATCTACCAAGTATTGCAGCGTGTCGAGCACGGCCTTGTTGTGCACCGCCTCCATGTCGTCGAAGAAAAGTACGAAGGGCTGGCTGCAGCGTGCCAGCCTCCCGAACAGGGTAGCGTCGGCGACATCCTCCTCAGCGGACCGACCAGCAAACTGCGGAAGCCGCCGCAGAGCCTCGGTCAGGCAATGCATGAAGCGCGAGATGTCGTTGTCACCAGCGTCCAGAGTCAGCCACGCTGTAGCAGTCCCGGACTGTTCGTGGCTGCGCTGCAGTTGCACCATCGCAGTGGTCTTGCCGTATCCCGCCGGAGCACGGATCAGGACGAGCCGTGCTTCGCGCCGCGCGAGTTCGACGATGCGCACGCGCCGGACTTGGCCTGCATCTGCCGACGCGGGCCGCAACTTACCGTCAATCATTCCTGAATTTGTCATCCGTGCGAACCAGCTTGTGCGGAGTACGAGCAACTTGCCACTGTTGCGAGCGAATCGTCGGTACCGACGATCACCAGTACACATCTCCGTTTCATAGTCTATCCCGTGCAACAGAAGAAAGGAGACAGCACCCCATGAGCGTCGGTAACATTCTCAACCTCGAAGGCCAGGTGGCTTTAGTCACGGGCGCAGGCCAAGGCGTCGGGCTGGGCATCGCCCAGATGCTGGCCGCCCATGGCGCAAGCGTCGCGATAAACGACTACGTCGAGGAGCGCGCCCGCGGCATGGCCGATCAGATCGTGCGCAGCGGTGGCCGAGCCCTGGGCATCCAGGCGGACGTGACCGACTACGATAGCGTGGCGCGCATGTTCCAGCAGGCAAATGCGCATTTTGGCAAGGTTGACATTCTGGTCAACAACGCTGGCAATGCCGGGGCCAGCCAGGGCAGCGGCGGCGAGCGCAGGCCGTTCTGGGAGACCGAACCTGCCGATTGGAAGCGCTATCTGTCAGTCAACCTGGACGGGGTGATGAACTGTTGTAGGCACGCCCTGCCGGGGATGGTCGAGCGCAAGAGCGGTCGCATCGTGACCATCATTTCCGACGCCGGGCGCGCGGGTGAAGGCCATGGCCTGGAGGCCTATTCGGCGGCAAAGGCAGGCGCAGCCGGGTTGACGCGCGGTATCGCGCGCAGTGTCGGGCGTTACGGCATCACGGTCAACAACGTGGCCATCGCCGCGACCAATACGCCTGCCATCGCCGCGGCGCTTGCCAATCCGGAATTTATGAAGAAGGCACTGGCCCAGTACGTTGTGCGCCGCGTCGGCGAACCCTCCGACGTCGCCGCGATGGTGCTGTTCTTGGCTTCGGGCGCGAGCAGCTGGATCACGGGACAGACCTACCCGGTGAACGGTGGCTTCAGCTTCTCGATGTAGTCCCGCCGTCGCCACGAGAACCCGCCATGACACTCCCCGCCCATATCACCCGACGCCTGCGCCTGCCGCTGATCGCTGCGCCAATGCTGCGCGTTTCGGGTCCAGAGTTGGTGATCGCCGCCTGCCGCAGTGGCGTCGTCGGCGCCTTCCCGACGCTGAACGCGCGTGACGCCAGCGGCCTGGACGACTGGATCGTGCGCATCGTGGCCGAGCTCAAGGACGGCCCACGACCGGCGGCGCCCTGGTGCCCCAACCTGATCATGCACCGCGAGCCCGCGGCCTTGCGCGCAGATGTAGCGTGCTTGGTCCGCCACGGCGTCGAGATGGTCATCACCAGCGTGGGCTCCCCAGCCCCGGTGGTAGAACCCCTGCACGATGCCGGTTGCCTGGTGTTTGCCGACGTCGCCACGATTAAGCACGCCCGCAAGGCCATCGACGCCGGCGCGGACGGGCTGATCCTGCTCACCGCGGGCGCGGGCGGCCAGACCGGCTGGCTCAACGGCTTCGCCTTCGTGCGTGCCGTGCGCGCCTTCTTCGACGGGCCGGTGGTGCTGGCCGGCGGCGTCGGCGATGGCGCCTCGCTGCTGGCTGCGCAGGTGCTGGGCTGCGACCTGGCCTACATGGGCACCGGCTTCATCGCCACGCAGGAAAGCATGGCCCCCGACGCCTACAGGCAGATGCTGGTCGACGCCAGTGCGGACGACGTCGTGCTGACCCGGGCGCTCAACGGGATCCCGGCCAGCCTGCTGGCGCCTTCGCTGCGGGCTGCCGGCCTCGATCCGGCGACGCTCGACGAATCGATCACGCCCGAGAAGGCGCGCGAGCTGTTCAGCCAAGTCAAAGGTGGTAACAGGCCCGCGCGATGGAAGGACGTCTGGAGCGCGGGCCATTCGGTGAGCGCGGTGTCTGCAATCAATACCACGGCAGCCCTGGTCGAGCGCATCGAGCGCGAGTACCTGAACGCGCGGCGGCAGTTCGCCGCCGGCGGCGCCTGAATGGCTTCCATCGGAGATCCACAGATGATTCCACTGCTGCGCCCCGGTCTCTATGCCGAACAGGGCACCCCCGCCTTGCCTGATGCCCCTGCGCTGCGCGCGGTCCGGTCCCGCAGCGGTCATGTCAGCTTTCCGCCGCAGCGCTACGGCTGCCAGGTTTCGGGCGAGTATGGCGAAGACCTGCAGGACGTGCTGCTGACAGGCCGCGGCCGCCTGCACGCCATCGCGACGGTCCACATCCACCCCAAGCCCCTGCCCGCCACGCCCTTCACAGTTGTCGAGGTGGCGATGGACGACGGGCCGCTGGTTCGCGGCTTGCTGAGCGCATCGCATGCGCTGCCGCTCGCTCCCGGCGCCGTGCTGGTGACCCGGCTCGAAGAAATCCCCGATGAATCGGGTGGCACGGTGCGCGACCTGCGTTTCGTTGCCGCTGCATCGCCCTCCCCGAAGGATTGAACATCATGGGCATAACACTGGCTCAACTGCGCCCGGTCTATGTGGTCGGCGTGGGCTGGCATCGCTACCAGGAGCTCTCAGGCACCCCCTACGTGCAGCTCGGCCTCACCGCCGTCCGGCAGGCACTGGCCGACGCCGGGGTGGCATGGCGCGACGTGGAGACCAGCTACGTCGGCACGGCCCTGCTGGGCATGGCCTGCGGCCGGCCCATGCTCAGTCACCTGGGCGAGAACCAGAGCTCCATCGTGCACATCGAGAACGCCTCCGCATCCAGTTCGACCGCCTTCCGGCATGCCTGCATAGAGGTCGCTTCCGGCATGAGCGACGTCGGCCTAGTGGTGGGCGTGGACAAGCCCGTCCGCGCCGAGAAGGCGTCGACCCAGACCGGCATCGAGGACCTCGCGGCCGGGGAGATCGCGCCATTCACGCACTTCGCCCTGCTGACCGACGCCTACATGAAGCAGTTCGACGCCGGCATCGATGACATTGCGCGCGTGGCTGTCAAGAACCACGGCAACGGCGCGAAGAACCCGAACGCCCAGCGCCAGAAAGCGCGCACTCTGGAAGAGGTGCTCAAGGGCCGTCCGGTGTCCGGCCTGCTGACCGCGCTGCAATGTTGTCCGGTGGGCGAAGGCGCCGCGGCGGTGGTGATCGCCTCGGAAGACGGCATCCGCCGGCTGGGTCTGGACAGCGCGCGCGCGGTGCGAGTCGCGGCTTCGGCGGCGATCAGTGAGGTGGTCTATCCGCCCGGCGTGGGCTTCGACGCCGAGCTGACGCGCCGCGTCAGCGAGATGGCGCTGGCCCAGGCTGGGGCCCGGGCCGGCCAGCTCGACGTGATCGAACTGCACGATGCGTTCGCGGTGGAAGAGTTGCACTATGTCGAGGCTATGGGCATCTGCGGGCCGGGCCAGGCCGTCCGGCTGCTCAAGGAAGGCGCGTTCGACATCGGCGGCCAGGTGGCCGTCAACCCTTCCGGAGGCCTGATCGCCATGGGACATCCGATCGGGCCGACGGGCGTGGGCCAGATCGGCGAGATCACGATGCAGTTGCGCGGCGAGGCCGGCGCGCGCCAGCAGCCCGGCGCGACGCTGGGGCTGGCGCACATGGTGGGCCTGGGCGCGGTCGCCGATGCCCATGTGCTGAGCCGCAATTGAATGATATGCACAACTCGATAGCTGGCCCGTGCGTGGTGCCGTCAACGCCTCAACCCGCGACCCCGAGATCGCACGCGCACGGCACGGGGCCGCCATATCGGGCCAGGCCTTCAACGCATGCCCCTTTCATTAACAACACTCGCCGGCTTTGACCGGCCTACGGAGACACTAGCATGAAAATTTCCCAGCGCCGCCGTGTCCTGCTCACGGTTATGGCCGTCCTGCCGCTCGCCAGCCCACTGCCTTCGGCCTGGGCCCAAGCGGACTACCCGGCGCGGGCGGTGACGTTGATCATTCCCTTCCCGCCAGGCAGCGGCGCCGACACCACGGCGCGCCTCTATGCCCGGCGCCTGCAGGAACTCACCAAGCAATCCATCGTGGTGGACAACCGCCCCGGTGGCGAGACCTTCATCGCGGCGCAGGCCGTCACCCGGGCCAACCCCGATGGCTACACGCTCTACTTCGCCGCCAACAACATCGCGATGCAGCCGGCGCTGTTCAAGAAGTTGCCCTA
The DNA here is from genome assembly GCF_038440225.1 of Hydrogenophaga sp. OTU3427. Classification (NCBI taxonomy): domain Bacteria; kingdom Pseudomonadati; phylum Pseudomonadota; class Betaproteobacteria; order Burkholderiales; family Comamonadaceae; genus Hydrogenophaga; species Hydrogenophaga sp. OTU3427. Next base: position 27,363 of record NZ_JASATI010000040.1, read on the forward strand.
CGACCCTATCGCCGACTTCGTGCCTGTCGCGCGCATGGCAAGGGGAATCAACGCGATCGTCGTGCCCACCACCTCGCCCTACAAGACCCTGGCGGAACTGGCCGAGGCCGCGAAGAAGAAGCCCAGGCTACTGACCTACGGCGCGGGCGGATCAGGTTTCCGGCTCTACGTCGAGCAACTCTCAGAGCAGTTGGGCGTTCAGTTCCAGGACATTCCATACAAGGGTGCCGGGCCCGCGCTAGTGGATACGGCAGGCGGTGTCGTCAATTTTTCGATCGCCGACGTCTCCGCCGTGCTGCCGCTGATACATGCCGGCAAGCTGCGTGCGCTGGTGGTGTCGTCGGAGCGGCGCCATACACTGCTACCCGATGTGCCCAGCGCTGCCGAGGCCGGCGTGCCCGGCTATGAGGTCTACAGCTGGACTGCCCTGCTCGCACCTGCCAAGACCCCGCAATCGATCGTCGAGAAGCTCGCCGCACTGATGCAGCAGATCAACGCCGAGCCAGAGACCGTCGCCGCCCTGGGCAAGCTCGGCATCGAGATCTTCCCGGCCGGGCCGCAGGAACTGCGGCGCTACCAGCTCTCCGAGACCGAACGCTGGAAGCGCGTCGCCGAGCGCGCTGGCGTGGAGCCGCAGTGAGGAGCAGATCATGAGCTTCATCGAAACCCGAACGGACGGCCCCATTCTTATCGTCACGCTCAACCGGCCCGACGCCCGCAACGCCTTCGACAAGGCGATGGCGGACGACATGGAAGCCGTAATGGACCGCTATGAATCATCGTCCGAACTGCGAGCGGCGATCCTGTGCGCCAAGGGTCCGACCTTCTCGGCCGGCCAGGACCTCAAGGCCGCCGCGCGCGGCGAGCGAGCCGTGTCGAAGGTTCGTGGCGGTTTCGGTATCTTCCGCAAGCCGCCCCTCAAGCCGCTGATCGCCGCCGTCGAGGGGCATGCCCTGGCCGGGGGCATGGAACTCACGCTGTGCTGCGACCTGATCGTGGCCTCTTCCTCTTCGATGTTTGGGCTAGCCGAGGCCAAGCACAGTCTGGTAGCCCTGGGCGGCGGTTGTTTCCGCCTCCCACGGCTCCTACCCTACCAACTAGCGATGGAGATGCTCCTGACTGCCCAGCCGAAGTCAGCCGAGGTAATGCACCGTTTCGGCTACGTCAACAGCCTCGTGGAGCCTGGCCAAGTAATGGAAGAGGCCTTACGGTTGGCGGCGCTGATCGCCGCCAACGCGCCGCTCGCCGTGCGCGCGTCGAAGGAAATCGCCTGGACTTCGATGACGGAACGCTGGACCGACGCCGAGGCCTGGGAGAAGCAGGTGCCTGCGGTCCAGCCTGTGCTGGATTCGCATGATTTCAAGGAAGGCCTGCGGGCCTTCGCCGAGAAGCGCCCGCCTGTCTGGCTGGGCCACTGAGGAGCTGCCAATGCGCATTGCAGACTATTTCGACGGCGTCGCCGCCCGCCAGCCGACGCACCCAGCCCTGGTCGAGGACGATCTCGTCATCGACTTCGCACAGGCGCAGCGCTTCGTGCACGCCGCGGCCCACGCGCTGCAGGCGGAGCCCGACCTGGCGCCCGGCGCCCACATCGCGCTGTACGCGCCCAACCACCTGCGCGTGCCGCTGCTGCTGCTGGCCATCAACCGGGCCGACATGGTGTGGCTGTCGGCGCACACGCGCAATCCGGTGAACGTCAACATCGAGGTGCTGGCGCACATGGACTGCGAGTTCGTGTTCTTCCACAGCAGCTACGAGAGCGTGATTCCCGAACTCCAGCACGGCCTGCCGAAGACCCGGCGCTTCGTCTGCATCGACCGCGAGTCCGAGCACGGCATCTCGCTCGACACGTGGATGGCCGGCCACTGGAAGCCGTTCCACGCGCAGCCGGAGGACCCGAACGCCGCCTGCTTCCTGCAGCCTACGGGCGGCACGACCGGGCCGTCGAAGGCCGCGCTGCACACTCACCGCGCGATGGAGATCTCGGCGCTGTCGGGCATCACCGCGTACCGCAAGAGCCCCAGCACGCGGCACCTCGCGGTGGCACCGCTGACCCACGCGGGCGGCATCTCCGCGCTGCACACCCTGGTGGCGGGCGGCGCGGTGGTGGTGATGAACATGAGCGACCCGGCCCAGGTGTTCGACCAGATCGAGCGGCACCGCATCACCAGCATCTTCGTGCCGCCTACCCTGATGTACATGCTGATGGCCCATCCGCGCGCGAAGACCTCCGATTTCAGTTCGCTGAAGGTCTTCCTCACCGGCGCGGCACCAGTGTCGCCCGAGAAATACAAGGAGGCGGTGAGCTTGTTCGGGCCGGTGGTTTACGAAGGCTACGGCCAGACCGAATGCTTCATGCCCCTGGCGGTGAAGGCGCCGGAGGACTACCTGCTGCCCGACGGCGGCTTCGACGAGGCGGTACTGCGCTCGACCGGACGCGCGGTGCCGACGGTGCGCCTCGAGATCATGGACCCCGACGGCAACATCCTGCCGCCAGGCGAACGCGGCGAGATCGTTGTGCAGAGCAGCATGGTGATGCGCGAGTACTACAAGAAGCCGCAGGAGACGCTGGAGATCGCGCGCTTCGGCTGGCGCCACACCGGCGACGTCGGCATCAAGGATGCGCGCGGATACATCACCATCGTCGACCGGCTCAAGGACATGATCGTATCGGGTGGCTTCAACATCTATCCGGCGCAGATCGAGTCCGTCATCCAGTCTCACCCGGCCGTGCTCGACTGCGCGGTGGTCGGCGTGCCCGACGACAAGTGGGGCGAGGCGGTCAAGGCCGTGGTGCAGCTCAAGCCGGGCCAGCAGGTCAGCGCCGAGGAGCTGGCCGCGCTGTGCCGCGAGAAACTGGGCGGCGTGTACGCGCCCAAGAGCGTGGAGTTCTGGGACGACTTGCCTCGCAGCGCGGTGGGCAAGCTGCTGCGCCGCGAGGTGCGCGAAAAGTTCTGGAGGAACGAGTGGCGATCGATCTGAGCAACCCGGTGTGGCCCTTCGTCACGGAAGAACAGCGCGAGGCGGTGGACGCCTTCGCGAAGTTCTGCCGCAACGAGATCCAGCCGATGCAGAAGCTTCACCGGGGCCAGCGCGACCTGCCGCGCGGGGTGCTGCAGCCGCTGCTGCGCAAGATGATCCCCTTCGGCCTGGGCAACGGACGCTGGCCAGCGGCCGACGGCGGGCTGGGCCTGGACCCGCTCACCGCCGGGCTGCTCTACGAGGCCGGCGTGCAGAACACCTGCGAGATCGCGCAGAATGCCTTTATCAACGAGAGTGTCGGGCTGATCCTCTCGCGCTTCGGCTCGGAGGCGGTCAAGCGCAAGTACCTCGCCCCGCTGGGCGCGGGCGAGTGCATCGCCGCTTCGGCCAACACCGAAGCCTCGGGCGGCTCCGACGTGAGCGCGGTGAAGACGCGCGCCACGCGCAAAGGCAGCGGCTACGTCATCAGCGGGCGCAAGGTGTGGATCACCAACGGCCAGTACGCCGATTTCGTCACTGTGCTGGCGCGCTCGGTCGAGACCGGGCAGCTCGACCTGTACGTGGTGGACCGCAAGGAGCACGGCTTCGACGCCACGCCCCTGGAGACCATGGGTTCCATCAGCACCGCAGAGCTGGCCTTCGACGACATCGAGGTGCCGCAGGAGAACCGGCTGGGCACGGACGGCAAGGGCCTGGGCGCGATGCTCGCCCAGTTCCAGGAAGCCCGCACCTTCGTCGCACTGAGCGCCGTGGGCCACGCGCTGGCCGCACAGGAGGCCGCGATCGCCTATGCCCGCGAGCGCACCCAGTTCGGCGCGCCCATCGGCGCCAAGCAGCTGATCCAGGCCAAGCTCGCCGACAGCCAGGTCGAGATCGACGCCGCACGGCTGCTGTGCTACCGCGCGCTGGAACTCGCCCGCCAGGGCCGCCCCTGCGCCCTGGAGGCCTCGATGGCCAAGCTGTACGCCACCGAGGCGGCGCAACGCGTGGTCGACCGTGCGGTGCAGGTCCACGGCGGCTACGGTCTGAGCCCGGAGTTCGGGCTGGAGAAGCTGTACCGCAAGGCACGCGAGGGCACCGTGGTCGAAGGCACCTCCGAGATCCAGCGCCTCGTGATCGGCAAGGCCCTCACCGGCCTGTCCGCCTTCTGAGCACCGCCATGTCCGTGCTGCAAGGCCTGCGCGTGGTGGAGATCGCCGGTATCGGGTCGGGCCCCTTCTGCGGCATGCTGCTGGCCGACCTCGGTGCCGATGTGATCGCGGTGGAACGGCCCGCGCCCTTACCTGGACAGGCGCGGCCCATGGAGATCGTCCATCGTGGCAAGCGCTCCGTCGCCCTCGACCTAAAGCACCCGCGCTCGCGCGACGTGGTGTTGGGCCTCCTGGACGGCGCCGACGTGCTGATCGAGGGCATGCGTCCCGGCGTGATGGAGCGCCTCGGGCTCGGCCCCGAAGACTGCCTCGCGCGGCGGCCGCAGCTGGTCTACGGTCGCATGACGGGCTGGGGCCAGGACGGCCCGCTCGCGCAGGTGGCCGGGCACGACAGCAACTACATCGCGCTGTCAGGCGCGCTCTGGTACGCCAGCCCGCCCGGTGAGGCGCCCGTGGCGCCGCCCACCCTGGTGGGGGACATCGGCGGAGCGCTCTACCTGGCCGTGGGGCTGCTGGCCGCCGTACTGCAGGCCCGCACGAGCGGACGTGGGCAGATCGTCGATGCTGCCATCGTCGACAGCTCGGCTCACATGATGAACCTGCTGCTCGGCGTGGTGGCGGGCCGCGACGGCACCTTCGCGCGCGGCGACAGCCTGCTCGACGGCGGCCACTGGGCCCACAGCTACCGCTGCGCCGACGGCCACTGGGTCAACGTGGCGGCGCTCGAGGCGCATTTCCACGCGGAACTGATGCAGCGCCTCGGCCTCGCCGGCGACCCCCGCTTTGCCGACCAGATGGATCGCAGCCACTGGCCCGCGCAACGGCAGGCGCTGGCCGAGGTGTTCGCCTTGAAGACCCGCGACGAATGGTGCCGGCTGCTGGAAGGCAGCGATGCCTGCTTCGCACCGGTCCACCGCCCCGACGAAGCGGCACGGCATCCCCACATGGCCACGCGCGCGGTCTATGCCGCGCCGGGCGGCGTGCTGCAGGCCGCACCGGCGCCGCGCTTCTCCGCCGCCCCGGCACCGGCGCTGGCGGCCGTCCCGCCGCTCGGCCGGCACACCGACGAGATCCTGACCCTGGCCGGCTGCAGTCCGGCCGACATCGAGGCGCTGAAAGCCTCCGGAGCCACCCATGCCTGAATCCACTGCCACCGCTGACCCCACCCCGGACGCCGCGCTGCGCGGCGTGCGCGTGGTCGATCTGACCACCGTTATCTTCGGACCCTACGCCACGCAGACGCTGGCCGACTACGGCGCCGACGTCATCAAGATCGAGACGCCCGACGGCGACAGCACGCGCTTCAACGGGCCGGCCCGTGAGAAAGGCATGGGCTCGCTGTTCCTCGGCTCCAACCGTAACAAGCGCAGCGTGGTGCTGAACCTCAAGCAGGCCGCGGCCCGGGAGGCCCTGCTCGCCCTGACGGACACGGCCGATGTCTTCATCCACAACGTGCGGCCGCAAAAGCTGGCGGGGCTAGGGCTGTCGGCCGAAGCGATGCGCGCACGCAATCCGCGCCTGATCTTTGTGGGGCTGCACGGGTTCGGCGACGGCGGGCCCTATGCCGGCGCGCCGGCCTACGACGACATCGTCCAGGGGCTCAGCGGGGCGGCCGACCTGGTGCAGCGCCAGTCAGGCGAGTCGCGCTACTTCCCGACCGTGGCGGCCGACAAGATCTGCGGCCAGATGGCCGTGCATGCGGTGATTGCCGCGCTCTACCAGCGCGAGCGCACCGGGGCCGGCCAGGTCATCGAGGTGCCGATGTTCGAGAGCATGGTGTCGTTCCTGCTGGTCGAGCACTTCTACGCCAGGCACCTGAGCGCGCAGGGCGATGCACAGCCGGCGCGGCCCGAGGATCTGGGCTACCCGCGCACGCTGGCCCCGTCGCGCCGGCCCTACCGCACGGCCGACGGCCACGCCTGCGTTATGCCGTACACGGACGAGAACTGGCGCCGCTTCTTCGAAGCCATCGGCCAGCCCGGGCTGGCCACGGACCCACGCTTCGCGAACATCACGGCGCGCACGCAGAACATCGCCGAACTGCTGTCGCTCATGGCGGGCATCCTGGAAAAGCAGAGTACTGCGCACTGGATCACCCTGTGCGAGGCCCTGGACGTTCCGTGCGCGCCGGTCAACCGCCTCGAGGACCTAGAACAGGACTCGCACCTGCGTGCGGTGGGCCTCTTCGAATCCGTGAAGGACGGCGCCGAAGGCGACTATCGCTTCACCCGATCGCCCATCAAGCTCGGCGCCAGCGTGGTGCCGGCTGCCATGCCGCCGCGGCTTGGCGAGCACACTGCGCAGGTGTTGGGCGAGCTCGGCCTGGCGCCCGAGTTGCTGAAACAACTGCTGCCTGCTGACTCGCCCGTCGCGCAGCCGCCTGTGCAGGGGAGCGATGGGACATGAGCCTTCCTTGCATCACCGGCGTCGGCCAGACGGCCTTCGGGCGGCATGAGGGCCGCGATGCGCTGCAACTGATGGCCGAGGCCGCGCAGCATGCATTGGAAGATGCCGGACTCGCGCACGGCGAGATCGACGGGGTGCTGTGCGGCTACGCCACCACGCTGCCGCACCTGATGCTCTCGACGCTGTTTTGCGAGCGCTTCGGCCTGCGTCCGGCCTATGCGCATGGCATGCAGTTGGGGGGCGCGACCGGCGCCGCGATGCTGATGCTGGCCGGCGACCTGGTGCGCAGCGGGCGCTGTCGCCGCGTGCTCGTGGTCGCGGGCGAGAACCGACTGAGCGGACAGACGCGCGACGGCGCGATCCAGACCCTGGCCCAGGTCGGCGACGCCACGCACGAAGTGCCCAACGGCGCCTCGGTGCCGGCCTACTACGCCCTCCTGGCCTCGCGCTACATGCACGATACCGGCACCCGCGAAGAGGACCTGGCCGAACTGGCGGTGCTGATGCGCGCCAACGCCGTGCGCCACCCCGGCGCACACCTGCGCACGCCGGTCACGGCGGCTGAGGTGCTGGCGTCCAAGCCGGTGGCCACGCCCCTCAAGCTGCTCGACTGCTGCCCGATCTCCGACGGCGCTGTGGCGCTGGTCGTTGCGGCCGATGCGACCGGCGGCCCGCGCATCACGATCCGCGGCACCGGACAGGCGCACCTGCACCAGCACCTGACGGCCATGGCCAGCGTGCTTGGCTGCGGCGCCGCCGAAGCCGCGCGGCGCGCCCTCGACGAAGCCGGGCTGCGGCTGGCCGACATCGACCACCTCGGCATCTACGACTCCTTCACCATCACCCTGGCCATGCTGCTGGAAGAGATCGGCTTCGCACCGCGCGGCGGCGCCGCCACCCGGGTGCGCAGCGGCGACTTCGCGCCCGGCGGCCCGCTGCCCCTCAACACGCACGGCGGTCTTTTGTCCTTCGGCCATTGCGGCGTGGCGGGCGGCATGGCCCATGCCGTGGAGGCGGTGCGGCAGCTCGGCGGTAGCGCTGGCGAGCGCCAGGCCGGCCGGCCCACGCACGCCCTGGTGCATGCGGACGGGGGCGTGATGTCGTCGCACGTGTGCCTCGTCCTGTCCCGCGAGGGTTGAGCCACATGATCCCCACCGCTTCTGTCTATCTCGATGGCGTCGCCCGCGGTGTGCTGCGCTACCAGCGCTGCGCCGACTGCGGCGTGGCCCAGACGCTGCCGCGCCTGGCGTGCCAACGCTGCGGCGGACCGCGCCTCGATTGGCACGACGCCGCCGGCCATGGCACCGTGTACGCGGTGACCGCCGTCACCCGCGCGCCCTCCGACGCGTTCCGCGCGCTGGTGCCCTATACCCTCGTGCTGGTTGACCTTGACGAGGGCGCGCGGGTCATGGCCCACGGCACGCCCGGCCTGGCCATCGGTGACCCAGTGTCGGCACGCGCCGAGTGCCGGGCCGGCATCGACCTCATCGTTTACTACCGGAGTTCTGATCAATGATCGACTACCGCACGCTGCGCGACTGGCCGTTTCCTGTCATCGAGCACACCTACACGACAGACGACACGATGCGCTACGCGCTCGCGATCGGCCTGGGCGACGACCCGGTCGACGAGAACCAACTTCAGTTTGTAAACGACGTGCGTCCAGGCCTGCCGCTGGCCATGCCCACGATGGCGGTGGTGCTCGGCTTTCCTGGCTCCTGGATGAACGATCCTGCCACTGGCATCGACTTCTCGAAAATCGTGCACGGCGACGAGTTGCTCGAAATCCACCGGCCGCTGCCCGCAGCCGGTACCGTACTGGCCCATCACCGCGTGGTCCGCATCGTCGACAAGGGCACCGGGCGCGGCGCGACGATCACCTACGAAAAGGAACTGTTCGACAAGTCCGACGGCACGAAGCTGGCGACGGTGCGCCACACCACGTTCGCGCGTGGTGATGGAGGCTTCTCGCGAGAGGCGGGGCTGACCGACGAGGCACTGACCGCGCCCGCTCCGGTTCCAGTGAGCGCGCCCGACCGCGTCTGCGAGATCGCCACACTGCCGCAGCAGGCGTTGCTGTACCGCCTGTGCGCGGATCGCAACCCGCTGCATTCCGAGCCGTCGGTAGCAATCAAGGCGGGCTTTGCGCGCCCCATCCTGCACGGCCTATGCACCTACGGCATCGCTGGCCGAGTCATGCTCGCGCAGTGGTGCGCTTGTGACCCACAGCGGCTGAAAAGCCTGTTCGTACGTTTCTCGGCACCAGTGTTTCCCGGAGAAACCCTTCGCTTCGAGATGCACGAGGATCGAGGTGCCATCGCCTTCAGAGCCTGGTCCACGCAACGCAGCCAGGTCGTGCTCGACTACGGTCGAGCAGAGCTTCGGTAAAACAAGGGGGTACTGAACAATACCGGGCAATGCAACCCGAATCTTGCGGAAGAAGCAGTCCTGTATGACACCAGCCGCGCACTGCAGTACCCATTTCGAATTGACGTTTACGTAAACGTCAACCAAACCCCTCTCCACGGCCGCCTTTTCCTCCAGACCGCCATGACCGACCTGTCCGCCGAATTCAAAGCCCTGGCCAACTACCGCCCGACCCACAAGGTGCGTTTTGTCACCGCCGCCAGCCTGTTCGACGGCCACGACGCGGCCATCAACATCATGCGGCGCATCCTGCAGAGCATGGGGGCCGAGGTCATCCACCTGGGCCACAACCGCAGCGTGGACGACGTGGTGACCGCCGCCCTGCAGGAAGACGCGCAAGGCATCGCCATCAGCTCCTACCAGGGCGGGCACGTCGAGTACTTCAAGTACATGGTGGACCTGCTCAAGGCCCGCGGCGGCGCCCACATCCAGGTGTTCGGCGGCGGCGGCGGCGTGATCGTGCCCCCCGAGATCCGCGAGCTGCAGGCCTATGGCGTGACACGCATCTACAGCCCCGAGGACGGCCAGCGCATGGGCCTGGCCGGCATGATCGGCGAGATGGTGATGCGCTGCGACCAGGATCTGGCGCCCTACGCGCCGGCCTCGGTCGAAGCCATCCAGGGCCACGGTGAAATGCACTGGCGCGCCCTGGCCCAGCTGATCACGGTGCTGGAAAACGGCAAGGCCGATGGCGCGCTGGTGGACCAGCTGCGCGACGCCGCCAAAAACACCCGCGTGCCCGTGCTGGGCATCACCGGCACCGGCGGCGCCGGCAAATCCTCGCTCACCGACGAGCTGATCCGCCGTTTCCGCCTGGACCAGAACGACAGCCTGCGCGTGGCCGTGATCTCCATCGACCCCTCGCGCCGCAAGAGCGGCGGCGCCCTCTTGGGCGACCGCATCCGCATGAACGCCATCTCACCCTGGCGCCAGGGCCCGCGCGTGTTCATGCGCTCGCTGGCCACGCGCGACTTCGGCAGCGAGATCAGCGCGGCCCTGCCCGACGTGGTGGCCGCCTGCAAGGTGGCGGGCTTCGATCTGATCGTGGTCGAGACCTCGGGCATCGGCCAGGGTGACGCGGCCATCGTGCCACACGTGGACGTGCCCATGTACGTGATGACACCCGAGTTCGGCGCCGCCAGCCAGCTTGAGAAGATCGACATGCTGGACTTCGCCGAGTTCGTGGCCATCAACAAGTTCGACCGCAAGGGCGCGCTGGACGCGCTGCGCGACGTGAGCAAGCAGGTGCAGCGCAACAAGGAGGCCTGGACCACGCCGACCGAACAGATGCCGGTGTTCGGCACCATGGCCGCGCGCTTCAACGACGACGGCGTGACCGCGCTGTACCAGGCGCTCAAGGGCCGGCTGACGGCGCTGGGCCTGACGCTCGCCGAGGGCGCCTTGCCCCGCGTGGACGTGCGCCACAGCACCAACCAGACCCCGGTGGTGCCCGGTGCGCGCACCCGCTACCTCGCCGAGATCAGCGACACCGTGCGCGGCTACAAGAAGCGCGCGCGCGCCCAGGCCCGGCTGGCCCGCGAGATCCAGCAATTGACCGAGGCCGCGCGCATGCTGACCGAGGACAAGCCCGACCGCGCCCGCGCCGCCGAAGCGGCCATCGACCTGGCGCAGGTGCGCGAACTGCACCTGGACGCCGATGCGCGCAAGCTGCTCAAACAGTGGCCCGAGATGGTGCAGGCCTACGCCGGCGACGAGTACGTGGTGAAGATCCGCGACAAGGAAATCCGCACCGCGCTCACCACCAAATCCTTGAGCGGCACCACCATCCGCAAGGTCAGCCTGCCGCAGTACGAGGACCACGGCGAGATCCTCAAGTGGCTGATGCTGGACAACGTGCCCGGCAGCTACCCCTACACCGCCGGCACCTTCGCCTTCAAGCGCGAGGGCGAGGACCCCACGCGCATGTTCGCCGGCGAGGGCGACCCCTTTCGCACCAACCGCCGCTTCAAGCTGGTGAGCGAAGGAATGCCTGCCAAGCGCCTGTCCACCGCCTTCGACTCGGTCACGCTCTACGGCAACGACCCCGACCTGCGCCCGGACATCTACGGCAAGGTCGGCAACTCGGGTGTCTCCATCGCCACGCTGGACGACATGAAGGTCTTGTACGACGGCTTCGACCTGTGCAACCCGACGACCTCGGTGTCCATGACCATCAACGGCCCGGCACCCACCATCCTGGCGATGTTCATGAACACCGCCATCGACCAGAACATCGACAAATTCAAGGCCGACAACGGCCGCGAGCCCACCGACACCGAAACCGCCAAGATCCGCGAATGGGCCCAGGCCAATGTGCGCGGCACGGTGCAGGCCGACATCCTCAAGGAAGACCAGGGCCAGAACACCTGCATCTTCAGCACCGAGTTCAGCCTGAAGGTGATGGGCGACATCGCCGAGTACTTCGTGCACCACAACGTGCGCAACTTCTACTCGGTGTCCATCTCGGGCTACCACATCGCCGAAGCGGGCGCCAACCCGATCAGCCAGCTCGCGTTCACGCTCTCCAACGGCTTCACCTTCGTGGAGGCGTACCTGGCGCGCGGCATGCACATCGACGACTTCGCGCCCAACCTGAGCTTCTTCTTCAGCAACGGCATGGACCCGGAGTACACCGTGATGGGCCGCGTGGCGCGCCGCCTCTGGGCCGTGGCCATGAAGGAGAAGTACGGCGCCAACGAACGCAGCCAGAAGCTGAAGTACCACATCCAGACCTCGGGCCGTTCACTGCACGCGCAGGAGATCCAGTTCAACGACATTCGCACCACGCTGCAGGCGCTGATCGCCATCTACGACAACTGCAACAGCCTGCACACCAACGCCTTCGACGAGGCCATCACCACGCCGACCGAGGACAGCGTGCGCCGCGCCATGGCCATCCAGCTGATCATCAACCGCGAGTGGGGCCTGGCCAAGAACGAGAACCCCAGCCAGGGCGCCTTCATCATCGAGGAGCTGACCGAGCTGGTGGAAGAGGCGGTGCTGGCCGAGTTCGAGCGCATCGCCGAGCGTGGCGGCGTGCTGGGCGCCATGGAGACCGGCTACCAGCGCGGCAAGATCCAGGACGAGAGCATGCACTACGAGATGCTCAAGCACACCGGCGAGCTGCCCATCATCGGCGTCAACACCTTCCGCAACCCGCACGGCGACACCACGCCCGAGACGCTGGAGCTGGCGCGCTCGACCGAGGAAGAGAAGCAAAGCCAGCTGCAGCGGCTGGCCGCCTTCCACGAGCGCCACCAGGCTCAGGCACCGGCCATGCTCAAGCGCCTGCAGCAGGCGGTGATCGAGAACCAGAACGTGTTCAACGTGCTGATGGACGCGGTGCGGGTGTGCAGCCTGGGGCAGATCACCAGCGCCCTCTTCGAGGTCGGCGGTCAGTACCGCAGAAACATGTGAGGCTTGATGTGTCACGCCAGTTTGTCAAGAGAATGAAGCGGCAATGCAGTGATGCGTTGCGATCCCAAAATCAGCCTGCGCAACTTGCGCTCGGTGCTGAGGCGGCATTGGCACTTCTCGAGAGAAGCATCTCTTTTGGTCATGGCCGCCTCGCAGTGATTCGCTTGTCGATAGCGGTTCAAGCCGGTGCTTCTGTAGCAGGTAGTCAGTGGTCCTATTGCGAGTCTGTGGTTGCCAAAAACCGTGATCCAGAGTTGTTGTCGTTATTGAGTTTGGCAGCCCGAAGGGTGGGTAGACCGCTTGCATCTTCGCTGAGAAATTTCTTGTCTGCAGCTAATTGAAACTCGAGGAATCATATGGAAGAGGTCTTTGTGATCAGTGCTGTTCGTACGGCAATTGGCAGTTTTGGTGGATCCCTGAAAAAAACCAAGTTGGCAGACATCGCAACTTTGGTCGTAGGTGAAGCTCTGAAGCGCGCATCGGTTGAGCCGGCGAGTGTTGGCCACGTCGTGATGGGGAACGTTATTCCCACGGAGCCGCGAGATGCCTATTTGTCACGCGTCGCGGCATTGAATTCGGGAATTCCGGTGGAGACGCCAGCTTTCAACGTCAACCGCTTGTGCGGTTCCGGTCTACAGGCGGTTCTTTTGGCTGCACAGGCTCTTCGCGCAGGTGATGCGGATGTGGTGATAGGGGCTGGTGCTGAGGTGATGAGCCGCGGACCCTATATGTTGGATGGGGCCCGTTGGGGGGAAAGGATGGGCGATGGCGTGGTCCAAGACTACATGCTGGGCATATTGCACGATCCGTTGAGCAGGATTCACATGGGTATTACGGCCGAGAATGTGGCTGCTGTCGACGGGATTACCCGAGAAATGCAAGATGAGTTGGCTTGGTCCAGCCAGCAACGCGCGGCATGTGCGATTGCTGAAGGTAGATTTTCTAGCCAGATAGTCCCAGTCGAGGTCAAGCAAGGGAAGAAAATCGCTCGTTTTGAGATCGACGAGCATGTTCGCAGTGATGTGACACAGGATCAACTTGCAGCCATGAGACCCGCATTCGACAAGAATGGGACAGTGACTGCTGGCAACGCATCGGGGATCAACGATGGCGCCTCGGCGCTTGTCTTGGCAAACGAACGCGCAGTTCGGGAGCACGGCCTCAAACCTTTGGCACGCTTGGTGAGCTGGGCACACGCCGGTGTAGACCCAAGCTTGATGGGACTAGGACCGGTTCCGGCCAGCCGCAAGGCGTTGGAGCGGGCGGGCCTGAACGTCCGCGATTTGTCCGTGATCGAGTCGAATGAAGCATTTGCGGCACAGGCTTGTGCGGTATCGCGACGACTAGAGTTTGATCCTGCTTTGGTCAACCCCAACGGCTCCGGTATTTCCCTTGGACATCCAGTGGGCGCTACGGGGGCAATCATTGCGACCAAGGCCATTCACGAATTACACCGCACCGGTGGCCGCTATGCCCTGGCGACCATGTGCATTGGTGGCGGGCAGGGCATTGCCGCCATCTTCGAGCGGGTGTAAGGCCCCTTTTGCAGCATCTAAAGGAAAATTTCACCATGAACATCAGCAATGTGGGCGTCATCGGTTCGGGAACCATGGGTAACGGTATCGCACAGGTGTGTGCCGCGGCAGGCCTGAAGGTCGCGATGATCGATGTATCGCAGTCGGCTGTAGAACACGGCATGGCAGCCATCAACGCCAGCCTAGAGCGCTTGGTCCGCAGGAATGGACTTGCCATCGCCGAACGTGACGCCATCCTCGGGCGTATTCATGGATCTATAGTCTACGAAGATCTGGCAGGAAGTGATCTGGTGATCGAGGCGGCCACTGAATGCAAGGACGTCAAGATATCGATTCTGAGGAGGGCCGAAGCTTTGATGGCTGAGCATGCTGTTATCGCCACCAACACCTCGTCTATTTCCATCACTGAGCTGGCTGCAGCACTGTCCCGGCCACAGCGTTTCATCGGCACACACTTCTTCAACCCAGTGCCATTGATGGGGCTGCTGGAATTGATCCGGGGCCTGCAGACTTCGGACGACACCCACGCACTTATGCTCGCCTTCGCGACCCGCATCGGCAAGACGGCCGTTACCACCAAAAACTCGCCTGGCTTCGTGGTCAACCGCATCCTGGTGCCTATGATCAACGAGGCGATCTTCGTGTTGCAGGAGGGATTGGCGTCGGCATCTGACATCGATGCTGGCATGAAGCTAGGCTGCAACCATCCGATCGGACCGCTGGCGTTGGCTGACATGATCGGTCTGGACACCCTGTTGGCGGTGATGGGGGTCTTCTACGAAGGCTTCAACGATCCCAAATATCGCCCCGCCCCGTTGCTCAAGGAGATGGTTGCTGCTGGATGGTACGGGCGCAAGAGCGGCAAAGGTTTCTACTCCTATCAAGCCGCTTAAGCAGGAGTCGTCATGACCCAAGGGCGGACATTTGTGTGTCAAATCAAATGACTCTTAGATCGAAATTGAAGCGCTGACAACGTGTCCCACCTTTCAACTTGAATATCGACATGAGCTACCCCAACCGTCCTATTGAATCACACCAACCTGTCTTGCATTGGCGAGATGGGGGAGTGGCCTACATACAATTCAATCGTGCTGATGCGTTGAACGCGATTAGCGTTCCACTTGCGGAAGGCTTTTTTCAAGCTTGTGTCGATATCGCCATGGACCGAGACGTGCGGGTCGTATGGTTGTCTTCTGCGGGCCGCGCTTTCATGGCTGGAGGCGATTTATCTGCTATCAGCAAAGCCCCCTTGGAGGTCGCTGAGGCGCTGATTGCTGGCATGCATGGAGCGTTGCGTCTACTTGCCGAAATGGATGCGCCAGTGGTTGTCAGCGTGCAAGGTGCTGTGGCCGGTGGAGGTCTGGGTTTGATGCTTGCCTGTGACTTGGTGATCGCTGCGCAGGACTCGCGTTTCAGCCTAGCCTATCCCGGGATCGGCGCGAGCTGCGATTGTTCCACGTCATGGGGTCTTCCACGCCAAATAGGCCTTCGCAGGGCGCTCGAATTTGCATTGCTTCCCACTCCGATTGACGCAAATGAAGCTCTGCGACTGGGGTTGATCAATCGGATAGTGCCTACCGACAGCCTGGAGGCGGAGGTTATGGCGTTCGTCGACCAGTTGGCAAGCGGCCCAACCAAAGCGTATGGGCACTTAAAGCGATTGATGCGCACGTCTTTTGAAAACAGCTTGGATACTCAACTCGACGCCGAAGCCGCCGGCTTCTTTGCCTGCGTATCGACAGCAGATTTTCAGGAGGGTGTCACTGCCTTCCTGGGGAAGAAAAAACCACGATTTGTTGGGACCTAAGCCCTCAAAGATGAGTCTTGCCCACTGATGGCACT
>NZ_JASATI010000041.1:0-42060 GCF_038440225.1 Hydrogenophaga sp. OTU3427
GTTCGGCGGCCGGGGGCGGGGCCGGGGCGCCCCCCCGCGGGGCCCCCCGCCACCGAGATGCTGCGGCGCGTGGGCCTCGGCGAGCGCCTGGGCCATTACCCCAAGCTCCTGTCGGGCGGCGAGCAGCAGCGGGTGGCGCTGGCGCGGGCCTTTGTCGTGCATCCTGCCGTGTTGCTGGCCGACGAGCCCACCGGCAGCCTGGACTTCGCCACGGGCGAAAAGGTGATGGAGCTGATGTTCGCGCTCAACCGCGAACTGGGCACGACGCTGGTGCTGGTGACTCACGACAGGGCCATCGCCGCGCGTTGCGAGCGCCGCATCACCATCGAGGCCGGGCGCATGGTGAACTGAAGCGGCTGCCGCGAGCAGCCCGCTCAGAACAATTCGGCCGACCCGAAGTGCAGGGTCGGCAACACCCCTTCGGCACGCAGCAGTTCGTAGCAATAGGTGCGGTTGCGGCCGTCGCGCTTGGCCTGGTAGAGCGTGCGGTCGGCCCGCGCGATGATTTCCTGCGCCGAGTGCTGCGGGTCGACCCGGGCCACGCCGATGCTGATGGTGATGTGGCCCACCTGCGGGAAACGGTGGCCCTCGACACGCAGGCGCACGCGGTCCATGACGTCGAGCACATCGGCTTCGGAGGCGGCGCTGGTGATGGCCAGGAACTCCTCGCCGCCATAGCGGTAGACCAGGTCGCCCTTGCGGAAGCAGTCGGCCACCATGCGCGAGACCAGCAGCAGGATTTCGTCGCCCACCACGTGGCCATGGTTGTCGTTGACCCGCTTGAAGTGGTCGATGTCGAGCATGGCCAGCCAGTAGTCGTACTCGGCCGTGCGCCGCCGCGAGGGCGATTGGGTCCGGCCGTGCTGGGCCAGCAGCGGCCACATGCGTTCGACGCCGGTTTCCAGCGCGTTGCGGTTGTAGAGGCCGGTCAGTCGGTCGCGCTGGCTGTCATCCAGCAGGCTGTAGTAGTTGGCATAGACCTCCAGCACGCCGTGCACAATGGCGTTTTCGGTGTCGCTCAAGGGTTGCGGCTTGCGCAGCACGATGTGCCCGCACAGGCGTTGGCCGTTCAACAGCGGATAGACGATCAGCGTGCTGTCCCGCACGGTCCAGTGGCTGGGCTTGTGGGTCAGGTGCACGTTGTCCATCAGCGAAACCACATCGGCCGGGATGTCCACGTTCTGGTAGACGGTCTCGATCCGTTCGGTCACCCGCTCCACGCCGTCGCGCTCCATCAGTACCGATCGGTGGTGGTTCAGCACACCCATGCAGCGCTGGTATTCGTCGGTCTTGTAGAGCGACAGATCGGCCACGCCCAGTTCGGCGCCCAGCGTCTTGAGCAGGCTTTGTTCCAGCAGTTCGGTGTCGCGGATGGCAGTCATCGACCCCAGGCGCTCCAGCAGCAGCGGCATCTTCAGGGCAGCGGTGCTCATGTCTTTTTTTGGCTTCCAGCTTACGGGTCCCCCGCGGGACCGATGGACATTGTGTGACGTTTATCCGGTGTGCTGGCATCGCTTGACTATGGTTAACACTTGCGGTGCCTGGGGGGGCTCAGCAGGGGCTGGGGCGGTGGTGGGGTGCGCGCTGGGATAATCGGCACATGTCTGCACCCAAAGTCCTGTTCGGTTTCCATGCGGTTGGCGTTCGCCTCAAGACCGCGCCCGCTTCCATCCTGGAGCTCTACGTCGATCCGACGCGCCGCGATGCCCGCATGCGGCAGTTTGTGGAGCGTGCCAAGGAGGCTGGCCTGCGCCTGCTGGACGCTGATGGCATGCGCTTGGCCAAGCTCTGCGGCAGCCATGGGCATCAGGGGGTGGTGGCGCGGGTGCAGGCGCTCGACCAGGCCCATTCGCTGGACGACCTGCTGGACGGCTTGGAGCAGGCGGGCAAGGTGCCCTTGCTGCTGGTGCTCGACGGTGTGACCGATCCGCACAACCTGGGGGCCTGCCTGCGTGTGGCCGATGGAGCCGGCGCCCACGCCGTCATCGCGCCCAAGGACCACGCCGTGGGCCTGAACGCCACGGTCGCCAAGGTCGCCAGCGGCGCCGCCGAGACCATGCCTTATTTCATGGTCACCAACCTGGCGCGCACCCTGGGCGAACTCAAGGAGCGCAACATCTGGGTGGTGGGCACCAGCGACGATGCGCCCAAGACGCTGTACCAGATGGATTTCAAGGGCCCCACCGCGCTGGTGCTGGGCGCCGAGGGCGATGGCATGCGCCAGCTGACCCGCAAGACCTGCGACGAACTGGTCAGCATCCCGATGCAGGGCGCGGTCGAGAGCCTCAACGTGTCGGTGGCCAGCGGCGTCTGCCTGTACGAAGCGCTGCGCCAGCGGACCTGAACCGCAGCGGAAGGACGAACACGATGACGACACGTCGGGCTTTTGCGGGCCGTGGGATCTGGCTGCTGGTGGCGGTGCTGGCCCTGGCGGCTTGCACCCAGGAGCAGCAGAACAAGCTCAGCCGCGAGATCCAGAACTGGACCGGCACCAACGGTGTGCTGGAGGTCTACGCGGGCGACAAGATCGTGCGCCGCTTCCTGAAGATCGACAAGATCAGCACCGCGCTGGGCACCGAGGATGGCAAGCCGCGCGCCTACCGCTACGGCTATGGGGTGCTGGACGAAAACCTGAACATGCAGGTCGATCCCGGCGAGAAGAAGGTGTATTTCGAGATCAGCGACTACACCAACGCGGTGTTCTTCGAGAACCCACGCTGAGGCGGCCCGGCCGTGCCCCCTGGGCACGGCGCCGTGCGCCGCAACGCGACAGGGTTCAGGCCTCGTCGGCGTCGAGCTTGAACTCGCCCACCACCGCCATCAGCTGGCCGGCTTGTTCCGACAGCGCCGTGGCCGCGGCCGAGGCCTGTTCGACCAGCGCCGCGTTCTGCTTGGTCGCGTTGTCCATGTGGGCCACGGCCTGGTTCACATGTTCGATGCCCTCGCGCTGGCGCGCCGAGGCGTCGGAGATGTCGCCCAGCAGGCCGGCCACGCGGCCAACCGAGTCGACGATTTCCTGCATGGTGCGGCCGGCTTCGCCGACCAGCTTGGCGCCGCTGTCCACCTGGTTGGCGGAGTCGCCGATCAGGTTGCGGATCTCGTGGGCCGCCGCCGAGCTGCGCTGCGCCAGGTTGCGCACTTCCCCGGCCACCACCGCGAAGCCACGTCCCTGTTCTCCGGCCCGGGCGGCTTCCACGGCGGCGTTGAGCGCCAGGATGTTGGTCTGGAAGGCGATGCCCTCGATCACGCCGATGATGTCCACCACCTTGCGCGAGCTGGCACTGATGGCGTCCATGGTCTGCACCACGTCGCCCACCACGGCGCCACCCCGCGCGGCCACCTCCGAGGCGGCCATGGCCATGCGGCTGGCCTGCTGCGCGCGTTCCGCGTTCTGACGTACGGTGGACGTCAGTTCGGCCATGCTGGCGGTGGTCTGCTCCAGCGACGAGGCTTGCTCCTCGGTGCGCAGCGACAGGTCGTGGTTGCCGGCGGCGATGTCCTTGGAGGCATCGGCGATCAGGTCGGTCGATGTCTTGATGCGCCCCACCAGGTCGGTGAGCGTGTCCTCCATGGTGCCCAGCGCCTCGAGCAGGCGGCCGAATTCACCGCCCCGCTCGGTCTCGAAGTCCTGGCTCAGGTCGCCCGAGGCCACGATTTCGGCGATGTGAATGGCTTCGCCCAGGGGCTCCACCACGCTGCGGGACAGGCCCACGACCGCCGCGATGCTGACCAGCAGGGCTGCGGCACCCAGGCCGTACATGGCCAGGCTGGTGTTGCCCGTGGCATCCACCGCGGCGCGCAGCCCGGCGGTGTCCTCGCGTTGCTGCCCCGCCACGGCCTGCGCCTCGCGGCGCAGGTTGTTGAGGTGGGTCACGCCTATGCCCAGCAGGGCTGCCACCAGCAGCATCACCACCCCGAAAGTGATGATGAGGCGGGTGCTGAACTTCAAGTCTCCGATGGCCATCTTCTTGCTGTCTTTCTCAGGGCAAATTGCAAAAGACTGTCATATTAAATCGGTTACGTTGAGTTACACCCAACCGAATGCACCGAGCACCGCGCCGGTGCCGATCAGCCACAACAAATGCAGCCGGGTTCGCCACACGATCACGGTGGCGGCGGCCGTGAGCAGCCACAGGGGCCAGTCGCGGGTCGGCTGGTTGTGGGTCGCGCTGAGCAGCCAGCCGGTGGCGATGAGCAGCGCGATCACGATGGGGGCCATGCCGGTCTTGAAGGCCCTCACCGCCCGCAGTTCGCGGTTCTGGTGGGCCCAGCGGGTGGCGGTGTAGGTCAGGACCGACGAGGGCAGCATGATGGCGGTCAGCGTCACCACCACGCCGAACAAGGCCAGCCACCAGGCCATGGGGCCGCCCGCTGGCCCGCCGCCGGCGTTCAGGCCCAGGTTCCAGCCCAGCAGGGCCACGAAGAGCACGTTGGGGCCGGGCGCGGCCTGCGACAGCGCGATCGAGGAGGTGAACTGGGTCTCGCTCAGCCAGCCGTTCTGGTGCACCAGGTAGCGGTGCATGTCGGGCGCGGTGGTGATGGCGCCGCCCACGCCCAGCAGCGAAAGCGAGGCGAAGTGGGTGAACAGGTCCAGCCAGTTGGCCAGCGTGGGCGCCATGCTCATGCCGAGCGCTCCCCGGGCGCCTGGCCCAGCACCCGGTAGGCCCACAGGCAGGCGGCCCCGCCAATGCCCAGCAGCACCCACACCAGCGGCCAGCGCAGAAGGGCGATGGCCACGAAGGTGAGCGCCGCCAGCAGCACACAGACGCCCCGGCCCATGGCGTTTTTCTCCAGCGCGCCGATGAGCTTGATGCCGGTGGCCGTGATCAGTCCGGCCGCCACCGCGCCCATGCCGCGCAGCGCGCCCTGGGCCGCCGGCGCGTCGGCCACGGTGCCGTAGAGTGCGGCCAGCAGCAGCACCACGACCAGCGGCGCCGCCAGCATGCCGGCCAGCGCGGCCAGTGCGCCGGGCAGGCCGAAGTAGCGCCCACCGATCATCATGGAGAGGTTCACCACGTTGGGGCCGGGCATGATCTGGGCCACGGCCCAGTCCTCCACGAACTGTTCGCGGCTCATCCAGCGCTTCTTCTCCACCAGCTCGCGCTGCACCACCGCCAGCACGCCGCCAAAGCCCTGCAGGGCCAGCCGCGTGAAGGAGACGAACAGGTCGGTCTTGGAGCGGGGCGCGGCCAGCGCGCTGGCGGTGTCGGGAGGGATCTGGGCGGGTGGTGGCATGTCCGGATTATCGGGTGGGCCGCAGCGAGGTGTGGCCCGTCCGTGGGCGTGAACGGGCGCTACAGGGCCAGCTCCCAGGTCTCGCCCACCAGGTCCTTGCCGTAGCCGTGGTGCGCCTCGCTGTGCACCAGGGTGAAACCGCGCTTGGCGTAGATGGCGCGCGCGGCACTCAGGATGCTGTTGGTCCACAGCACCATCTTGCGGTAGCCCTTGGCGCGTGCGAAGGCCAGGCATTCGTCGGCGAGGCGAGCGCCCAGGCCGAGGCCGCGCGCGGCGGGGCTGAGGATCAGCAGGCGCAACTGCGCCTCGGTCTCGCTCTTGCGCACCACGAACACGGAGCCCACGCGCTCGCCGTCGAGCTCGGCGATCCAGCCACGTTCCCAGGCCGGGTCGTGCCGGCGGATCATGCCCGCCGCGATCTCCGCCACCAGGGCCTCGAATTCGCTGTTCCAGCCGTACTCGCGGGCGTAGATTTCGCCGTGCTGCTGCACCACCCAGCCCATGTCGCCCGGGCGCACGTCGCGCAGCACGGCGGTGCGTGCCGGCGCGGGCGCGTCCGGGGCCAGCAGGCGCTGAGCGCGCGCGAGCGCGCTCACGAGGGCCTGGCGCTGGTCGGGGGCCAGCGGGGCCAGCAGGTGGGCGGCTTCGTCGCGCGAGCGCTGCTGCAGGGGTTCGAACGCGGCGCGGCCTTGCGGGGTCAGGCCCAGTGCGTGCTGCCGGGCGTCGCCGGGCAAGGGGCTGCGCGTGATCCAGCCGGCGCCGGTGAAGCGGCGCACGATGCGGCTGAGGTAGCCGGCGTCGAGCAGCAGGCGGCGCCCGAGTTCGCTGGCCGTGCACGGCGTGTGGTGCGCCAGTTCGTACAGCACGCGGACCTCGGTGAGCGAGAAGGCGCTGCCCAGGTAAGGATCGAGCAGGCCGGTGCGCTGGGTGTAGAAGCGGTTGAAGGCGCGCAGCGCACGCACCTGGTCGGGGTCTACGGGTGTGGACTGCGGGGAGGGTGGGGTATCGGGCATGCCGGATTCTGGATCAGTTGATTGACTTTGGCAAGCAACTGATTGACTTGGGCATGATTATGGATCGCGGCCTTGCCGCTGCTTTCTTGTCCTGGGGGAAGGGCTCAGTCGTCCTGGTGGGCCCGTTCGGTGTCGCTCAGCAGGGCATCGCCCAGCGCGTCGCAGCGGTCCATCCAGGTCTGCAGCATCACCGGGTATTCCCCCTGCTCGCCCGCGCGCCAGCGCCGGCGTGCCTGCCGGGCCAGGGTGCGCAATTGCCAAGTGGCTTCCTTGGCCAGCAGCGACAGTTCGCGCGCGAGCAGTGGGTCCAGCGCGGCATCGCCCAACTGGTCGAGTTGGGCCGGTGCCAGCCCCGCCTCGGCCAGGCTGCGCCGCAGCTGCCCCATCTGCTGGGTCACGATGGCCAGGCCGGCCTCGCGTTGGGGCGTCAGCGCCTCCAGCGCCGCCGCGTCGCGTGGCCAGATGGCCACGATGTCGTCGATCTCGCGCAACCGGGCCACGGGGTCGGCCAGGGGCTCGACCGCCTGGCTGCCCGGGTCCAGTTCGGGGCGCAGCAGGCCCATCACCCGCGTGATCAGGGCCGTGTCGTAGCGGTGCATGTTCATGCGCAGCAACACCGACAGGCGCAGCTCGCCCCCGGTGTTGTCGCCGCTGATCATCGCGGTCACCACCTCGGCCACGGCCATGCAGCGCCCCAGCGGGCTGACGTCGGCCGCCATCAGGTTGCGTGGGTAGCCCGACCCGTTCAGGCATTCGTGGTGCTCGAACACCGCGCGCACCACTTCCTTCGGGTACACGTGGTGGCGCTCGATCAGCATCATGCTGATGATGGGGTGGGAATAGAGCTGGCGGCGTTGCGCGCGGGTGAGCGGGGCCTTGTTGTCCAGCAGGGTCGGGTCCAGGTGCAACATGCCGATGTCGTGCAGCAGGCCCACCGCAGCGGCTTCGCCGAGCTCGAAGCGTTTGCCCAGGGGGTGGTGGGCCAGCCAGACCATGGTCCACATGGCGCGCAGGCTGTGCCGGTAGACGCTGGGGCGCACGTCACGGCCCAGTGTGAGCTGGAAGGCCATGGCCTCGGGCAGGGGGAGCTTTTCGATGATGTCCAGGCGCTTGGCCCGTTCCGCCGGTGAATCCACCATGCGCGCGTAGAAGGGCTCGCGCTCAAGCATCAGCTCGACCTCCTCGCGCAGGATGTGGCCGTTGACCACGTCCTCTGCCACCAGCGAGTCCTCGATGGGCTGGGGCAGCTTGTGGGCCGTCAGCCGTTCGTACAGCTTGGCGTTGATCGCCGTGCCCTTTTCCACGATCTTGACGCCCTGGGCGTTGAAGATCGCCTCCTTGGCCACCACCGGCCGCTTGTCGCCCAGTTCGGTGACCGCCCGTGTGAAATGCTCGGACTCGATGGGCGGAACGAGGTCGGAAGGAGAGGTGGGCGATGTCATCAAGCGCTTGAAGAAAGGGCAAACGTCAGATCGAGAGGATCGCAGTTTACATTTTCGTTACACCGTCATCCCGCCCGACACCTCCAGCACCGCGCCGTTGACGTAGCTGGCCTCGTCGCTGGCCAGGAAAGCGTAGACGTTGGCGAGCTCTTGTGGACGGGCCAGGCGCTTGAGCGGCACGCGGTCGCGCATCTCCTGCAGCACCTTGTCGGGGATGGTGGAGAGGATGGGTGTCTCCACAAAACCGGGCGCCACCGCGTTCACGCGTATGCCCTTGGGGCCCAGCTCGCGGCTCCAGGTCTTGGTGAAGCCGATCACGCCGAATTTGGTGGCGGCGTAGTTGGTCTGGCCGAAGTTGCCATAGATGCCGACCACCGAGCTGGCGTTGAGGATGACGCCGCTGCCCTGGGCCACCATGGTGTCGACCACGGCCTGGGCGCAGTGGAAGACGCCACGCAGGTTGACGTCGATCACGCGGTCGAACTGCTCCAGCGTCATCTTCTGCAGGCGCGCGTCCTGGGTGATGCCGGCGTTGTTGACCAGCACGTCGATGCGGCCGAAGCGTTCCAACACCCGCGCCACCACGGCGTCCACCATCTCGCGCTGGGTCACGTCCAGCACACAACCCAGCACGGTGGCGCCGGCCTCCTGGCACTGGGCCACGGCGGCGTCCACACCGGCCTGCTTGATGTCGCACACCACCACGGTGGCGCCCTCCTGGGCAAACTTGAGCGCGGTGGCCAGGCCGATGCCTTGGGCCGCGCCGGTGATGATGGCGATTTTTCCTGGGAGACGTGGCATTTCAGTACGTGGGTTGGTGTTGTCGAAGGGTGGTCTTGACCGCGTCGGTCAGGGCAAAGCCCGCGCCGCATTGTGCGGCCAGTTCGGCGCAGCGCTGTTCGAAGGCCGCGATGCCGGTGCCGTAGATGAACTGCATGGCGCCGCCTGTCCAGGCCGGGAAACCGATGCCGAAGATGGAGCCGATGTTGGCGTCGTGCACCGTGGTCAGCACGCCTTCGCTCAGGCAGCGTGCGGTCTCCACCGCCTGACGGTAGAGCAGGCGGTCCTTGAGCGTGGCCATGTCCCACGCCACGCCAGGCTTCTCGAAGTGGGTCTTGAGTTCGGGCCACAGGGTCTTTTTCTGGCCTGCGGGGTAGTCGTAGAAGCCGCCTCCGGCCGCGCGGCCTGGGCGCTTCAGTGCCTTGACCATCTGCTCCACCAGCAGCTCGCCCGGCGTGGCTTGGTAGGTCTTGCCCTCGGCGGCGAAATCGGCGCGGGTCTGGTCCAGCACGTGCACGCTCAAAGAGAGCGCGGTCTCGTCCAGTACCGCCAGCGGGCCCACTGGCATGCCCGCCTGCAGGCCGGCGTTTTCGATCACCGCCGCCGGGATGCCTTCGCCCAGCATGGCCGCGCCTTCCATCACGAAGGTGCCGAAGGTGCGGCTGGTGTAGAAACCCCGCGCGTCGTTGACGACGATGGGGATCTTGCCCAGCGCCGTCACGTAGTCGAAAGCGCGGGCCACGGTCTCGTCATCGGTCTGGGCGCCGCGGATGATCTCGACCAGCTTCATCTTGTCCACCGGGCTGAAGAAGTGGATGCCGATGAACTTCTCCGGCCGGGCGCTGGCCTGGGCCAGGCCGCTGATGGGCAGGGTGGAGGTGTTGCTGGCGAAGAAGCCACCGGCCGCCAACCGCGGCTCGGCCTCCTGCGTCACGCGGGCCTTGAGGGCGCGGTCTTCGAACACCGCCTCGATGATGAGCTCGCAGCCGGCCAGGTCGGCGGTGTTGTCGGTGGCGGTGATGAGGTCCAGCAGCGCAGCCTGGTCGTGTGGGCCCATGCGGCCCTTGTCCACCCGTGCCTGGGTGAGCTTGTGGCTGTAGGCCTTGCCCGCCTCGGCCTTGTCCAGCGACACGTCCTTGAGCACGGTGGCGATGCCCCGGCTGGCCTGGGCGTAGGCGATGCCCGCGCCCATCATGCCGGCGCCCAGCAGGCCCACCTTCTGCGGCTTGTAGCGTGGCACGTCCTTCGGCCTCGACTGCCCGCTCTTGATGGCGTTCATGTTGAAGAAGAAGGTGTTGATCATGTTGCGCGCCACCGGCGTGGTCATGAGCTTGGCCAGGTAGCGGCTCTCGATGCGCAGGGCGGTGTCGTAGTCCACCATCGCGCCCTCGGCCATGGCCGCCAGCGCGTATTCGGGCGCGGGGTAGAGACCACGTGTCTTCTGCTTGAGCATGGCCGGCGCCACCGTCAGCGCGCCCGCGATCTTGGGGTTGGCCGGTGTGCCACCGGGGATCTTGTAGGCCTTGTCGTCCCAGGGGTGCTGGGCCGTGGGGTGGTCCGCGATCCAGGCCAGGGCGGCCGGGCGCAGCTGTTCGGCGCTGTCCACCAGCGCGTGCACCAGGCCCAGGGCCTGGGCTTCGGCCGGGTTGAACAGCTGGCTTTCCAGGATGTAGGGCTGGGCGCCCATCAGGCCCAGCAGGCGGACCATCTTGGTGATGCCGGTGGCCCCGGGCATCAGGCCCAGGGTGATCTCGGGCAGGCCGAGTTGGACCTTGGGGTCGTTGACGGCGATGCGGTGGTGGCCGATCAGCGCCACCTCCCAGCCACCGCCCAGGGCCGCGCCGTTGATGCAGCTGACCACCGGCTTGCCCAGCGTCTCCAACACGCGGAAGGCACGCTTCATGGCTTCGATTTCGGTGAACACGGCGGGTGCGTCGGCGGGCGTCAGGCGCATGGTGGCCTTGAGGTCCGCGCCGGCAAAAAAGCTGGTCTTGGCGGAGGCCAGCACGATGCCCTGGATGTGCTCCTTGTCCAGCAGCACCCGGGCGGTCACGGCCTGCAGGTCCTGCTGCCACTGGTGGCACATGGTGTTGACGGGCGAGCCTTGTTCGTCAAAGGTGAGGGTGGCGATGCCGTCGGCCAGTTCGTAGCGGATGGTGTTCGTGATCATGGGGATGTTTCCGCTGGGGTTCAGATGCGTTCAACGATGGTGGCGATGCCCATGCCGCCGCCGACGCAGAGCGTGGCGAGGCCGTAGCGGAGTTGGCGCCGGTGCAGCTCATCGATCAAGGTGCCCAGAATCATGGCGCCTGTGGCACCCAGCGGGTGGCCCATGGCGATGGCGCCGCCGTTGACGTTGACCTTCTCATGCGGCACGCCCATGTCTTTCATGAACTTCATGGGCACGGCGGCAAAAGCCTCGTTGACCTCGAACAGGTCGATCTGGTCGACCGTGAGGCCGGCCTTGGCCAGGGCCTTGCGTGCGGCAGGTGTCGGCCCGGTCAGCATGATGGTGGGGTCGGCGCCCGACAGGGCCACGGCCACGATGCGTGCGCGCGGCGTCAGGCCGTGCGACTTGGCCGCCGTGTCCGAGCCGATCAGCATGGCGGTGGCGCCGTCCACGATGCCCGACGAGTTGCCCGCGTGGTGCACGTGGTGGATGCGCTCCACCTGCGGGTAGCGGCCGATGGCCACGGCGTCGAAGCCCATGGCGCCGAGTTGCTCGAACGCGGGCTTGAGCCCGGCCAGCGACTCGACCGAGGTGCGCGGCTTGATGAACTCGTCGTGGTCCAGGATGGTCTGGCCCAGAAAGTCCGTCACCGGCACCACCGAGCGCGCGAAATAGCCCGCGTCGCGCGCGGCCGCCGCGCGGCGTTGAGACTCGGCCGCATAGGCGTCCACATCGTTGCGGCTGAAGCCCTCCAGCGTGGCGATCAGGTCGGCGCCAATGCCTTGTGGGACGAAGTCGGTCTGGCTGTTGGTCTCGGGGTCCTGCGCCCAGGCGCCGCCGTCCGAGCCGATGGTCACGCGGCTCATGCTCTCGACGCCGCCGGCCACCACCAGGTCCTCCCAGCCGCTGCGCACCTTTTGCGCGGCCAGGTTCACCGCTTCCAGGCCCGAGGCGCAAAAACGGTTGATCTGCACGCCCGAGCAGGTCCAGTCCCAGCCGGCCTTGAGCGCGGCCGTCTTGGCGATCACCGAGCCCTGTTCACCCACGGGCGAGACCACGCCCATCACCACGTCGTCGACCCGAGCGGTGTCGAAGCCGTTGCGGCGCTGCAACTCGGTCAGCAGACCGGTCAGCAGGTTGATCGGCTTGACCTCGTGCAGGCTGCCGTCTTTTTTGCCCTTGCCGCGGGGCGTGCGGATGGCGTCGAACACATAGGCTTCGGTCATGGGGGTCTCCAGCGGTGGGGGTTGGCCGACAGTATATTTTTCGCAGAGCAATTGCTCTGTATAAATTGTGACATGACTGGGCGCTATGCTGCGCTATCAGAAAAATCGTTTGAAGGGCTGCTGATGGGACATCGACGGTGCTGGGCGGCGCTGGCCGCCGTGTGCGTGGGCCTGGGTTTGGCGGGTTGTGCCACCGCGCCCAGCCACCCGACGCTGCTGCAGGCGCAGGAGGCCCAGCGGCTGGCGCCCCTGGTGCCGGCTCGGCGTTTTGTGGCCAATGCCGAGCGCACCGGCGGTTTTGTGCTGTCGCCCAATGGTCAGTGGCTGTTGTGGTCACAGACCGTGGGAACGGACACCGGGCTGGCCGTGCGCCCGGTCGACGATGCTCAGGCCGTGCGCACCTACGCCACCGGCAACCCGGGCCGGGGTGGCGGTTACCACAACTGGCTGCCCGACAGCCGCTTTGTTGTCTTCAGCAAGGACGAGCGCGGCGACGAGAACACCCAGTTGCGGGTGCTGGACGCGCAGGCGCCTGGGCTGCGGGCGTGGACCGTGACACCGGCACGCGGCGTGCGTGCCTACGTGGTGGCGCGTGGCCCGGCCGGCAGCGCGCGGTTTTTCTTCGCCAGCAACGAGCGCGACCGCTCCACCTTCGACCTGTACGAGGCCGATGCCGCCACACGCAAGGTCACCGAGGTGGCACGCAGCGACGGCGCGGTGCTGGCCTGGCTGGTGGGTACGGACGCCCGGCTGACCGGACGCATTCGCCAGCTGGGTCAAGACGACGGCTCGGGGGCCGCGCTGGAGCTGCGCGAGGCCACCGCCGGCTGGCGCGTGCTCAAGACCTGGGGCGGTTTCGACTACCTCAACGTGCTGCGCATCGACCCAGCCCTGGGCAAGCTCTGGGCCTTGTCCAATCTGGGCCGCGACAAGGCCGCGCTGGTGGAGATCGATACCGCCAGCGGCGCCGAACAGGTGCTGGCCCAACACCCGCAGGTGGATGTGGCGCAGGCCTCGTTCGCCAGCATGGCTGGCCCGCCCGTGGGCTATGTGGTGGAGCCCGATCACCCGCAGATGCATTATTTTGATGGCGCCTGGCAGGCCCAGATGGACACCGTGGTGTCGCGTGCCGTGACCCAGGGCGCCTTGCCGGCCGCGCCGGTGTTCACGCGCTTGCAGGGGCGCGACGACGTGGCACGGCGGGTGATCCTGCGCAGCCAGGGGCAGTTTGACGCTGCCGAGCTGTTGTGGGACCGCGAGAGTGGCGCGGTGACCCGGCTGGACACCTATTTCCCGGAAGAAGCGCAGGTGCTGTCGCCGGTCACGCCCCTGGTCTTCACCGCCTCCGACGGCCGCCGCATCCACGGCTACCTCACCCGTCCGCGCGGCGTGAGCGGCCCGGTGCCGCTGGTGGTGGACATCCATGGCGGACCCTGGACGCGCGACACCTGGGCGCCGGCCACCTTCAATGCCCGGCAGATGCTGGTCAACCGCGGTTACGCGGTGCTGCAGCTCAACTACCGCGGTTCGGCCGGTTATGGGCGGGATCACATGTGGGCCGGCGCGATGGAATCCAACGGCCGGCTGCAGCAGGACATCGCCGAAGGTGTGCAGTGGGCGATCGACCAGGGCGTGGCCGACCCCAAGCGGATGGCGGTGATGGGCGCCAGCTTTGGCGGTTTTTCCGTGCTGGCTCAGCTGGCCCAGAAGCGCCACGGCTACCGCTGTGGCATCGACGTGGTGGGTGTGGCCGACTGGCCGCGCTCGATCGAGAGCTGGCCACCGTTCTGGCGTAACCGCCACATGTTCATCCGTTTTTACGGCGACCCGGCCGACCCCGCGCAACGCGCCGAGATGCTGCGCAACTCGCCGGTGTCCTACCTCGGCCAGATCAGCGCGCCGCTGCTGGTGGTGCACGGCGCCAACGACATCCGCGTTCTGCGCCAGGACTCGGACGATGTGGTGGCCGCGCTGCGCCAGCGCGGCCACCCGGTCGAGTACCTGCTGTTCCCGGACGAAGGGCACAGCATCAGCAAATGGCGCAACCGGCTGGCCCTGTGGCGCACGGTGGAGGACACCCTGGCCACCTGCCTGGGCGGGCGCAGCGCCGGCTTCGATCTGTACGAGCTGATGCCGCGCGGCCGCTGAGCGCTTCCCTGCCGGAGCGCGATGGGGGTATAGTTTTGAAAAGCAAATGCTTTCCAAAATTAACGGAGACCCCACCATGATCGAACGCACGCTGTTCAACGCCGACCACGCCGCCTTTCGCGACAGCTTCCAGCGCTTCTGCGACAAGGAGATTGCACCCCACCATGAGGCCTGGGAGGAGCAGGGTTATGTGGACCGCGCGGTCTGGCGCAAGGCCGGCGAGAACGGTTTTCTCTGCATGACCATGCCCGAGGCCTACGGTGGTGCCGGCGCCGACAAGCTGTATTCGGTGGCCCAGATGGAAACCCTGAGCGCGGGCGGCTTCAGCGGCATCGGTTTTGGCCTGCACAGCGAGATCGTTGCGCCCTACATCCTGCACTACGGCACCGAGGCGCAGAAGCTCAAGTACCTGCCGCTGCTGGCCAGCGGCGAGATGGTCGGAGCGATCGCCATGAGCGAACCCGCTGCGGGCAGCGACCTGCAAGGCGTGAAGTCGACCGCGATCCGGCAGGCCGACGGCAGCTACCTGCTCAACGGCAGCAAGACCTTCATCACCAACGGCTGGCACGCGGACCTGGTGATCGTCGTGGCCAAGACCGATCCGGCGGCCGGCGCCAAGGGCACCAGCCTGCTGCTGGTGGAGCGCGGCATGCCGGGCTTCGAAAAAGGCAAGCGCTTGAAGAAGCTGGGCCTGAAGGCGCAGGACACGTCCGAACTCTTTTTCGACAACGTGCGTGTGCCGGCCGAGAACCTGCTGGGTGGCCCGGCCATGGAAGGCAAAGGCTTCATCTGTCTGATGGAGCAACTGCCTTGGGAGCGCCTGCAGATCGCCATCGGCGCGGTGGCCGCGGCGCAGGCCGCCATCGACTGGACGGTGGCCTACGTGAAGGAGCGCAAGGTGTTCGGTCAGCCGGTGGCGGCTTACCAGAACACCCGCTACACGCTGGCCGAACTGCAGACCGAGGTGCAGGTGGCGCGGGTGTTCGTGGACAAATGCTGTGAGCTGGTGGCGGTGGGCCAGCTGGATACCGCCACCGCCAGCATGGCCAAGTACTGGTGCTCGGACCTGCAGTGCAAGGTGATGGACGAGTGCGTGCAATTGCACGGCGGCTACGGCTACATGTGGGAATACCCCATCACCCGGGCCTACGCCGATGCGCGGGTGCAGCGCATCTACGGTGGCACCAACGAAATCATGAAAGAGGTGATCACCCGCTCAATGGGGCTGGGTGGGCGTTGACGGCCGGCCCGCCGGCGCGTGGCCCGGCACCGTGGGCGTCGCCTGTGCGGCGCCGGCAACGGGTACCGCATCGAGCTTGTAGCCCGCGCGCTGGGCGGCGTTGATGGGCGACAAGGTCTTGCGGGTGCGGGTCAGCGGATCGCGTTGGCCGGTCGAAGTGGAAGGCGTCTGCATGGCTGGGCTGCCGTTGGGGCAGTGTGGTTGCGAGGACTTCATGCTAGGTCGGCACCCCGGTTACATGCCAAGCGCTCTCGCAAAGCGCGTAAGCAATCGTTGCGCATGGGCGGGGGGCCGGCCTGGGGCGAGGCTGGGTGGCTCAGCCGTTGGCGGGTGCGGGCAGGGCGCCGACCCGGGCGGCGGCGGCACCCAGCAGCCCGATGTCGCCCGACAGCTGGCCGCCTTCGGCGATGGTGATCTTGCCGTAGCGCACCGTGCCGCTGACCCGCCCGGTGGGGTGGATCACCAGGCGCTGGCGCACGGTCAGCGTGCCTTCGAACTGGCCGTGGATCTCGGCCACGTCGATCTCGGCAGAGCCCTTGAAACTGCCCGGCTCGGCGATTTCCATGACCCGCGAATCCATGGTCGCCTCGACCATGCCCTCGACGAACAAGGTGTCGCAATCGGTGATCTCCACGCCCTTGAGCCGGATGTGTGGGCCCACGGTGAGCTTGCTGGCCGAACTGCCTTCGCGCCGCTCGGGGGCCACGGCATCGAGCGTGGGGGGCTGGCTGGACGGTGCCGGGGCGGTGGCCGTGCTGGAGGCCGCCGTTGGTGCCGGGTTGCCAACCGTGGCGGGATGCAGGCCGGTGCGGGGCTGGGTGGGTGTGGGGCTCGATGCGCGCGGCGTCAGGGTTTCGGGTTCACGCTTGCCAAAAAACGGTGATTGCAGGGCCATGCCATTCCTTCGTCAATAAAACACAAAAAAGGGGAGTGGCCATGCTAGGCGTGGCATGCGGACACACGGCGTACCGGTTGGCAAGAGCCGTAACGAGTGGTGTGGGGCGCGGCGCTCAGCCGCCTTCGTCGCCGCGCAGCCAGGCCAGACGGCCCTGGCCGGCTTCGTTCAGGCGCGCGGCCAGTGCCTGCGCCTGCGTGTCGGGCAGGCAAAAGCGCAGTGTCACCACACTGTCGTGGTGGACGTCGAGCAGGCTGGCGCCGGCCGCGTCGAGCTCGCGCCGCACCATGCCTTCCAGCGCGTAGGGCACGCTGCAGGCCAGTGCGCACAGGCGTTGCAGCGGCAGCTTGGTGGCGCCCAGCAACGCTTGCGCGACGGCGTCGGTGTAGGCCCGCACCAGGCCGCCGGCGCCCAGTTTCACGCCACCGAAATAGCGCACCACCGTGGCCAGCACGCCTTCGAGGTCCTGGTGGCGCAACACGTCCAGCATGGGCCGCCCAGCGGTGCCGCTGGGCTCGCCATCGTCCACCGCCGCCGATTGTCCGCCGGCGAGCAGGGCCCAGCACACATGGGCCGCGCCGGGGTGCTGGGCCCGCAGGCCCGCCACGATGACCTGGGCCGCAGGGCGGTCCGCCACCGGCTGCACACACGCGATGAAGCGGCTCTTCTTGATGACGAGCTCGTGTTGCGCGGGGTGGGACAGGGTGAGCGCCATGGGGTGTGCACTGTAACCGCGCCCATCCCGCGGTGGGCGCGGCTTGGCTTACAGTGTCGGGCCTGCCACGATCCGCCTTTGCCGCGCCCGGAGAACCCATGCCGCCGTCGACCACCGCCATCCGCCCGTCCGCCGCCCCCACCCTGGTGGTGCTGGGCACCGGCGGCACCATCGCCGGACGCGCCGGCAGCGCGCACGACCATGTGGGCTACACCGCCGGTGAGGTCGGCGTGGCGGAATTGCTCGCGGGGGTGCAGGCCATCGCGTCCAGCCAGCCCGCGCTGGCCGGCTGGACGCTGGAGGCCGAACAGGTGGCACAGGTGGACAGCAAGGACATGGGGCCGGCCGTGTGGCGCCCGCTGTTGCAGCGCCTGGCCGCACACCTGGCACGGCCCGAGGTCGCCGGTGTGGTCGTCACCCACGGCACCGACACGCTGGAAGAAACCGCCTGGCTGCTGCAGGCCCTGCTGGCGCCGACCAAGCCGGTGGTCATGGCTTGTGCCATGCGTCCGGCCACGGCCCTGGCGCCCGACGGTCCGCAGAATTTGCTCGATGCCTTGCTGGTGGCGGCCACGCCCGGAGCGCGCGGCGTGGTGGCCGTGTGCGCGGGCCAGGTGCACGCCGCGCAGCATGTGCAGAAGGTCCACACCTACCGGCTCGACGCCTTCGATTCCGGCGACGCCGGCCCGCTGGCCTGCGTCGAGGACGGCCAGTTGCGCCAATGGCAGGACTGGCCGCGTGGCGAAGGCATGCCCGCCCGGCTGCAGCGCCTGCTGGACGCACCCAGCTGGCCACGGGTGGAGTTGGTCACCAGCCACGCAGGGGCCGATGGCACGCTGGTGCGTGCCCTGCTGGCCCACGCGCCGCGCGGGGGCGATGCCCTGCGTGGTCTGGTGGTGGCGGGCACCGGCAACGGCACCTTGCACCACGAGCTGCTGGCGGCCTTGCAGGCGGCGCAGGACGCGGGCGTGGCCGTGCGCCGTGGCAGCCGCTGCGCCTACGGCCGGGTGCTGGGGGCCGGGGCCCTGGCCGACACCGCCGGCCTGTCGCCGGTGAAGGCACGTCTTGCACTCATGTTGGAATTGCTGGACACCGCGCCGTGATGGCCGCGCTGGCGGCCCATGCCTGGGCCTACCCCATGCTGGAGGTGCTCCACCTGCTGGGCGTGGCCTTGCTGCTGGGCAACCTGGTGCTGCTGGAGCTGCGGGTGTTCGGCCTGGGCGCGGCCCTGCCGGCCGAACCGCTCGCGCGGCTGAGCCTGACCCTGGCCAGCGCGGGGTTTGTCCTGGCGGCGGTGTCGGGCCTGACGATGTTTGGCACCATGCCGCAGGAGCTGTTGGCCAACCGGGTGTTCACCGTCAAGATGCTGTTGATCATGCTGGCGGGCTGCAATGCCGGCTGGTTTCACGGCCGTCGTTCGCTGCAGAAGCTGGACGCGACCGCACGCGCCCTCATGGGGGTGTCCACCGTGATCTGGCTGCTGGTGCTCACCTGTGGTCGCTGGATCGCCTACGTTTGAAGGAGCAGCACGATGTTGAGACGACCTTTTCTGCAACTGGGTGGCCTGGCGGCGCTGGCCGCCTGGCTGCCGGTGGCACGGGCCCACCACGGCTGGAGCAGCTTCGACCAGGGGCGCCCGCTGTACCTGGAGGGCCGCGCGGTCGAGGTGAAGTGGCGCAACCCCCACGTGGAGCTGGTGCTCGAAGCCCGGCAGCCGCTGGTCCTGCCCGCCGATCTGGCCCAGCGCACCTTGCCCGCGCAGAGCGCCGCCGTGGACGGCCAAGGGCTGCTGGCCAAGGCACAACTGCCCACACGCAGCGACCGCCGCTGGGAGATCGAGCTGGCGCCGCTGTCGCGCGTACAGCAGTGGCAGGTGCCCGAGATCACCGTGGGCACCGAACTGGCGCTGCTGGGTTTCACCTTCAGCGGCGAGAAGGGCGCGGCGGTGTTTCGGGCCGAGTACCTGTTCCTGGGCGGCAAGGTCTACGGCATGCGCTCCAGCCCGACCTGACGCAGCGCGCAGAAAAAACCCGGCGCGAGGCCGGGTTGTCTGTCGTCTGGCGGAAGCGTCTCAGCGCGACAGGGCCTCGAAGGCGCGTGCGGTGATGTCCTCGACGCTGCCGGTGCCGCTGATCTTGCGGTACTGGGGCGCGTTGACGGCGTCCTTGGCGGCCCACTGGCTGTAGTAGTCCACCAGCGGCCGGGTCTGGGCGCTGTAGACCTCCAGGCGCTTCTTGACGGTGTCTTCCTTGTCGTCCTCGCGCTGGATCAGGGGTTCACCGGTCACATCGTCCTGGCCAGCCACCTTGGGCGGGTTGAACTTGACGTGGTAGGTGCGCCCCGAGGCGGGGTGCGATCGGCGCCCGCTCATGCGTTCGATGATGGCGTCGAAGGGCACATCGATCTCCAGCACGTAGTCCAGCTTGACGCCGGCCTCCTTCATGGCGTCGGCCTGCGGGATGGTGCGCGGGAACCCGTCGAACAGGAAACCCTTGGCGCAATCGGACTGGGCGATGCGCTCCTTGACCAGGCCGATGATGATGTCGTCGCTGACCAAGGCACCCGAGTCCATCACCGCCTTGGCCTGCAGGCCCAGCGGCGTGCCGGCCTTGACCGCAGCGCGCAGCATGTCGCCGGTGGAAATCTGGGGAATGCCGTATTTCTGGCAGATGAAGGTGGCTTGTGTGCCCTTGCCCGCGCCCGGTGCACCCAGCAGTATCAGTCTCATCGCGTTCCTTTTGTGCAAGTTTCAAAAATCGCGGCCAGCGTCTCGTCTCCAGGCGGCCTGACGCCCAAGCAAGGCATCCATTTTTCGAGGATAGCATGGGCTGGCCTGCGGGCTGCTTACAGCGCCCGGCCCTTGCCCCGACGGTTTGAGGCGGCTCAGGCCGAGCGGGTCAGCAGCGAACGCACCCGCTGCAGGTCTTCCGGCGTGTCCACGCCTGGGCCGGGGGCGTCCCGCGTCACGTGCACACAGATGCGCTGGCCGTGCCACAGCACCCGCAGCTGTTCCAGCGACTCCATCTGTTCGATCGGTGCCGGTTCCAATGTCGGAAATTGACGCAGGAAGCCAGCGCGATAGCCGTAGATGCCAACGTGGCGCAGCGGTGCCGGCGTGGGCAGGGTGCTCAGGCCCTGGGTCCAGGCCTGGGCCATGCCGTCGCGCCACCAGGCGATGGGCGCGCGGCTGAAGTAGAGCGCGGTGCCCTGGCGGTCCAGCACCACCTTGACCACGTTGGGGTTGGCGAACTCGGCCGCGTGGTGCAGCGGGTGGGCGGCGGTGGACATCACGCAGTCGGGGCGCTGTGCCAGGGCGTCGGCCACGGCGTTGACGAGCTGGGCGGTCATCAGCGGCTCGTCGCCCTGCACGTTGACCACCATGTCGCCGTCGGGCAGGCCCAGCAGGTCGCAAGCTTCGGCCAGGCGGTCGCTGCCGCTGGGGTGGTCGGCGCGGGTCATGAGGGCGCGCACGCCGTGGGCGGCACAGACGTCGATCACGGCCTGGCTGTCGGTGGCCACCACCACCTGGCGGGCCTGCGACGCGGCGGCCTGCCGCGCTACGCGCACCACCATGGGCAGGCCGGCGATGTCGGCCAGTGGCTTGTCGGGCAGGCGGGTGGAGGCCAGGCGCGCCGGGATCAGCACCGTGAAGCCGGTGTGTTCCGGCACGGCCACATCGGCGCTCAAGATGCCAGCTCCTCGTCGGTGAGCGTGCGGGCCTCGTTTTCAAGCAGGATGGGGATGCCATCGCGCACCGGGTAGGCCAGGCGCGCGCTGCGCGAAACCAGTTCCTGCTTCTCGCGGTCGTAGGTCAGCGGGCCCTTGGTCACGGGGCACACCAGCAGTTCAAGGAGTTTGGGGTCCATGGCGGGATGATAGCTGCGCGTCCAGCGCGCTGAAGAAGGCCGGCTCCGGCGACAGGACCAGCGGCACCGCGAGCACGCGGGGGGCATCCTCGCCCAGCAGTGGCCAGAGCTTGACGGCGTCCTTCTCGGTGCACAGCAGGGTGCTGCCGGGCACACATTGCGCGGCGATGCCCGGCCACAGCGGGGCCAGGTCGGCGTGGTCGGACAGGGAAAAGGTGCTCGACAAGGCCAGGCTGCGCTCGCGCAGCATGTCGAAGAAGACCTCGGGGCGGGCGATGCCGGCCAGGGCGTGCAGTGGGCCGCCAGCGGACAGCGTGTCCAGGCGGATGGCATGTCCGGCCGCGTCCCGCGCGTCGGGGGCCAGCGTGCGGCGCGCCACGAAGCCCGGGCAGAAGGTGGGCGCGGTGTGGCGCTGCTGGTGCAGCACCAGGGCGGGCACGCGGCTGTTGCGCGGCCAGGGCTCGCGCATCAAGCCGGCCGGCAGCAGCCAGCCGTTGCCCAGGGCGCGGTCGTCAAACACCACCAGCTCCAGGTCGCGCGCCAGCGCCAGGTGCTGCAGGCCGTCGTCGCAGACGATGACGTTGACCTCCGGGTGGGCCGACAACAAGGCCCGGCCGGCCGCTGCGCGGCGCCGGTCCACGAACACCGGCACGCCGGTGGCGCGACGGATGAGCAGGGGCTCGTCGCCGCTGTCGGCCGCATCGGTGGTGTTGGTCACGGCCTGCGGTGTCGTGCCTTTGCGCCCGTGGCCCCGCGAGACCACACCCGGGCGCCAGCCGCGGGCCAGCAGGTGTCGCACCACGGCGATGGTGGTGGGGGTCTTGCCGGCGCCGCCCACCACCACGTTGCCCACCACAATCACCGGCACTGGCAGGCGCGTGGCCTGCCGCCAGCCGAGGGCGAAGAGGGCGCGCCGCAGCGCCACCAGCATGCGGTAGACGAGGCTCGCGGGATAGAGCAGGCGCGCCAGCCAGCCACGGCCCTGCCAGGCTTGGCGCAACGCGCTTTCGGTGGCGGCGTTCACGGCACGGGGCGGGCTCAGCGCCGCGCCGCGGTGGCCGAGCTCTGGGTGGCGAAGGTGATCTGCGGCAGGCCGCTGCGGCGGGCCGCGTCCATCACGTTGATGACGGCCTGGTGGCTGGCGGCGGCGTCGGCACTGATGATGACCACCGCGTCGTTGCGGCCCGCCGCGGCGGTCTGCAGCGCGGCCGACAGGGCTTCCACCGTGCCGGATTCCAGTCCCTTGCGGTCGACCGCGTAGCGGCCGTCCTGGCCCACGGCGACCACGATCTCGCGCGGCTGCTGGCGCGGGGTTTCGGCGTCGGCCACTGGCAGGCGCACCTGCAGTTCGGTGAAGCGGCTGTAGGTGGTGGTCAGCATCAGGAAGATCAGCACCACCAACAGCACGTCGATGAAGGGGATGAGGTTGATTTCGGGTTCGTCCGAGCCCCGATGCGACCGGCCCCGGAAGTTCATGCCGGTCTCCGCAACGCCAGCAGGTGGCGCACGAAGGCCTCGGCGGAGAGCTCGAACTGCAGCAGGTAGTCGTCGACCCGTGCGCGGAAGTAGCGCCAGAAGATCAGCGCCGGGATGGCGACGATCAGGCCGAAGGCGGTGTTGTAGAGCGCGATCGAGATGCCGTGGGCCAGCTGGGCGGGGTTGCCGCCGCCGGGCACCAGACCACCTTCGGCGCCCTGGGAGCCGAAGATCTCGATCATGCCGATGACCGTGCCCAGCAGACCCAGCAGCGGAGCGGCCGAGGCGATGGTGGCCAGCGCGCCCAGGTAGCGCTGCAGCTTGGCGGCGGCGCGGCGGCCGGCGCCCTCGATGTGGGTGCGCAGGTCGGTTTCGTTCAGGCGCGGGTTGCCCTGCAGGGCGCGAAAGCCGCTGGCCAGCACCTCGCCCAGCACCGAGTTCTGCTCCAGTTGCGTGATCACCTCGGCACCGGGCAAGCCGGTGCGCGAGACCATGATGGCTTCATCGAGCAACTGGGGCGGCGCGATCTTGGCCGTCTTGAGCGACACGAAGCGCTCGATGACCAGGGCCAGGCCCAGCACGGAGCAGGCGATCAGGGGCCAGATCGGCCAGCCGGCGGCTTGTATGATGTTCAGCAATGCGGGCTCCAGACAATGCGGGCAAGCGGGAATGTCAGGGATTATGGCCCAGCGGCCAGCCCACATTCGGCGCTCCCGGCACCCGCGCGCCATGGGCGGCCAGGTGACCGCCAAGCCCCTTGTCCTTCGTCCACCGTTTCTGTGGATAACTTTGTGAAGAACCGGGCCCGCTCCACGCGCCGGCCCTTGTTTTTCGGGCCCTCTGACAGATTGATCGTTTCGCAGGCAGTGGAAAACGCTTTGAAATCAATATCTTGGCTCCATCTTGGTGCGGGCATGCGGTTGAACGGTTGGCATGCCAGCAATGACGCCATTTGTGGACAGATTTGCCTCGGAGAGCCGCATGAATGAAGGCTTCCGGGCCGCCGAGCCCGCTGCTGGGGGCCGCGTGTGGCAGGTTGGGGCGCTGGTGCGCGCCATTGCTGACACCTTGCAGGCGCGCTTCAATCCGGCGGCGGTGCGTGGCGAAATATCGGGCTTTTCGCGCGCGGCCAGCGGGCATTGTTACTTTTCGCTCAAGGACGCCAACGGCCAGATCCGCTGTGCCATGTTCCGGCGCGCCGCCCAACTGTTGGACTTCAACCCCGCCGAGGGCGACCTGGTCGAGGTGCAGGGCCGGCTGGACGTCTACGGGCCGCGTGGCGACCTGCAGCTCATCGTCGAGAGCCTGCGCCGGGCCGGGCAGGGCGCCCTGTTCGAGCAGTTCCTGCGGCTGAAGGCGCAACTGGAGGCCGAAGGCTGCTTCGATGCCGCGCGCAAGCGGCCGCTGCCGCCGCTGCCGCAGTCCATTGGCGTGGTCACCTCGCTGGGCGCGGCGGCCCTGCGCGACGTGGCCACGGCCTTGTCGCGCCGCGTGCCACACCTGCCGGTGACGCTGTTCCCGGCGGCGGTGCAGGGCGTGCAGGCGCCGGCCGAGCTGTGCGCCGCCCTGGACCGGGCCTACGCCCAGCACCGCGCCTGCGGCGCTCCGCAAGTGCTGCTGCTGGTGCGTGGCGGTGGCTCGCTGGAAGACCTCTGGGCCTTCAACGATCCGGCCCTGGTGCGCAAGTTGACCGAGGCACCCATGCCCGTGGTCTGTGGCGTGGGCCACGAAACGGACTTCAGCTTGTGCGACTTCGCCGCCGACCTGCGCGCGCCCACGCCCACCGCCGCCGCCGAGCTGTGTGCGCCGGCGCGGGCCGACCTCCTCGCGGTGGTGGACCTGATGCAGGCGCGCATGGCGCGTGCGGCGCAGGACGCGCTGGACCTGCGGGCCCAGCAGCTGGACCGCCTGGCCGTGCGCCTGGGTCGACCGTCCGGCCGGCTGGCCCAGGGGCAGCGCCAGTTGCAGGCGCTGGAGGCCCGGCTGGCGCGGCGGGTGCACCTGGAGGCCGAGCGCCAGCAACATGGTCTGCGGCGCCTGGCCGAGCGCCTGCCGCAGGCGCTGGCGCGGCAACTCGACACCAGCCGCCAGCGCCTGGCGGGCGCCGAGCAGGCGCTGGCGCTGCTCGATCCGCGTCTGGTGCTGCAACGCGGTTACGCCTGGCTCAGCGATGACGCCGGGCACGCGCTCACCAGCGTCACCCAGGCCCACGCCGGGCAGGCGGTGCTGGCGGTGCTGGCCGATGGCGAGCTGGGCCTGACCGTGGACCGATTGACCACAAGACACTGAGGTCATGCGGTCTGCCTACAATGCGCTTTTCTTGACCACAACACGAGAGGATCACAAGATGGAACACACCCTGCCCGCACTGCCCTACGCGATCGACGCGCTGGCGCCGCACTACTCCAAGGAAACCCTGGAGTTCCACCACGGCAAGCACCACAACGCCTACGTGGTCAACCTGAACAACCTGCAGAAGGGCACCGAGTTCGAGGCCATGGACCTGGAGTCCATCGTCAAGAAGTCCAGCGGTGGCATCTACAACAACTCGGCCCAGATCTGGAACCACACCTTCTTCTGGAACTGCATGAAGCCCAACGGCGGCGGTGAACCCTCGGGCGCCCTGGCCGCGGCCATCAACGCCAAGTTCGGCAGCTACGCCGCCTTCAAGGAAGCCTTCGTCAAGAGCGCCGTGGGCAACTTCGGTTCCGGCTGGACCTGGCTGGTCAAGAAGGCCGACGGCTCGGTCGACATCGTCAACATGGGTGCCGCCGGCACCCCGCTGACCACCGCCGACAAGGCCCTGCTGACCGTGGACGTGTGGGAACACGCCTACTACATCGACTACCGCAACCTGCGTCCCAAGTTCGTCGAGACCTTCCTCGACAAGCTGGTCAACTGGTCCTTCGCCGAAGCCAACTTCGCCTGAACCTGATCGCGGTTCGACGCCGCGACCAAAAAGCCCGAAGCGCCGCGCGCCTCGGGCTTTTTGCTTTTGGCGCGCCGTGGCCCGCGCAGCTACAGGTGGGCCGTGAACACGGGTGCCGCGTCCCAGCGGTCGTGCTGGCCGTCCACGTGGGTGATGGGGATGCGCGACAGCTGCTCTTCACTCAGGCCTTCGAGGCAGCCGATGTTGACGCCGTACATCTGGTCGATGGGCGTCTCGTTGCCCACGCCAAAGGCCCGCACGCCGCAGTGCCGGCAAAAGAAGTGCTGGTTCTTGTGGGTGTTGAAACGGTATTCGGTCAGCGCCTCCTGGCCCGCGAGCAGGCGAAAACCGTCGGCCCGGGCCACGGCGGGCCAGAAACGCGTGCGCCGGCAGATGGAGCAATTGCAACGGTAGCTGTTTTGGTCAAGGTCCAGGTCGGCCTCGAAGCGGACGGCACCACAATGGCAGCTGCCGCGGTAGGTTTGCATCATGGTTATGCCTCCTGCGTTGCCCGGTCATGCATCCCTCGCATGCCCGGATGGGCCTTTTTTTGCAAAAAAAGCGCACTTCCTTGGGATGATATTTTGTATTGTGGGAATCTGAAGGAAAAAATGGCCACAGGGTCAGACCACTGAAAGCAAAATCGGGGATTGTCATAAGTTTGGGCCGGTTGCCGTTTGGGCCGGTGGCATTTTTCTCACAACCACATCTGGACACAAGAGATGAGTTCCCAGCAATCCACCATCATCTACACCCTGACCGACGAAGCACCGCTGCTGGCGACCAGTGCCTTTCTTCCGGTCATCCGCACCTTTGCCGCGCCCGCGGGCGTGACCGTGGAGACCAGCGACATCTCGGTGGCCGGCCGCGTGCTGGGCCAGTTCCCCGAGTACCTGAGCGAAGAGCAGCGCGTGCCCGACCACCTGAGCGAGCTGGGCAAGCTCACGCTCAAGCCCGAAGCCAACATCATCAAGCTGCCCAACATCAGCGCCTCGGTGTCGCAGCTGATGGCCGCGATCAAGGAACTGCAGGCCAAGGGCTATGCCATTCCTGACTACCCCGAGAACCCAAAGGACGACAAGGAAAAGGACATCCGCGCGCGCTACAACAAGTGCATCGGCTCGGCGGTCAACCCCGTGCTGCGCGAAGGCAACTCCGACCGCCGCGCGCCCAAGGCCGTGAAGGAGTACGCGCGCAAGAACCCGCACAGCATGGCCGAGTGGAGCCAGGCCTCGCGTTCGCATGTCTCGCACATGCATCACGGCGACTTCTACCACGGCGAAAAGTCCA
Organism: Hydrogenophaga sp. OTU3427; assembly: GCF_038440225.1. Classification (NCBI taxonomy): domain Bacteria; kingdom Pseudomonadati; phylum Pseudomonadota; class Betaproteobacteria; order Burkholderiales; family Comamonadaceae; genus Hydrogenophaga; species Hydrogenophaga sp. OTU3427. The sequence goes on from NZ_JASATI010000041.1 coordinate 26,426, forward strand.
TGACGCTGGACCGCGCCCGCGACGTGCGCATGGAGCTGATCACCAAGAGCGGCAAGACCATCGTCCTCAAGCCCAAGGTCTCGCTGCTCGACCGCGAGGTCATCGACTCCATGTTCATGAGCAAGAAGGCCTTGCTGGCTTTCTATGAAAAGGAGATCGAGGACGCGCACAAGACCGGCGTGATGTTCTCGCTGCACGTCAAGGCCACCATGATGAAGGTTTCGCACCCCATCGTGTTCGGCCACTGCGTGCGCATCTTCTACAAGGACGCGTTCGCCAAGCACGGTGAGCTGTTCAAGGAGCTGGGTGTCAACGTCAACAACGGCATGGTCGATCTCTACAACAAGATCGCCAGCCTGCCGCAGAGCAAGCAGGACGAGATCAAGCGCGACCTGCACGCCTGCCACGAAGGCCGCCCCGAGCTGGCCATGGTCGACTCCGCCAAGGGCATCACCAACTTCCACTCGCCCAACGACGTGATCGTGGACGCCTCCATGCCGGCCATGATCCGCAACGGCGGCAAGATGTGGGGCGCCGACGGCCGCCTGAAGGACGTCAAGGCCGTGATGCCCGAGTCGACCTTCGCCCGCATCTACCAGGAGATCATCAACTTCTGCAAATGGCACGGCGCCTTCGACCCCAAGACCATGGGCACGGTGCCCAACGTGGGCCTGATGGCCCAGCAGGCCGAGGAGTACGGTTCGCACGACAAGACCTTCGAGATCACCGAAGACGGTGTGGCCAACATCACCGACATCAACACCGGCGAGGTGCTGCTGTCCGAGAACGTGGAAACCGGCGACATCTGGCGCATGTGCCAGGTCAAGGACGCCGCCATCCGCGACTGGGTCAAGCTGGCCGTCAACCGCGCCCGCAACTCCGGCATGCCGGTGGTGTTCTGGCTTGACCAGTACCGCCCGCACGAGGCGCAACTGATCACCAAGGTCAAGATGTACCTGCACGAGCACAACACGGCCGGCCTGGACATCCAGATCATGAGCCAGGTGCGTGCGATGCGCTACACGCTGGAGCGTGTGGTCCGTGGCCTGGACACCATCAGCGCCACCGGCAACATCCTGCGCGACTACCTGACCGACCTGTTCCCCATCATGGAGCTGGGCACCTCGGCCAAGATGCTGTCCATCGTGCCCCTGATGGCCGGTGGTGGCATGTACGAAACCGGTGCCGGCGGCTCGGCGCCCAAACACGTGCAGCAGCTGGTGGAGGAAAACCACCTGCGCTGGGATTCGCTGGGCGAGTTCCTGGCGCTGGCCGTGAGCTTGGAGGACCTGGGCCTGAAGACCGGCAACGCCAAGGCCAAGATCCTCGCCAAGACGCTGGACACCGCCACCGGCAAGCTGCTGGACAACAACAAGAACCCCAGCCCCAAGACCGGCCAGCTCGACAACCGCGGCAGCCAGTTCTACCTGGCCATGTATTGGGCCCAGGCCCTGGCCGAGCAGACCGAGGACGCCGAACTGGCCACCAAGTTCGCGCCCCTGGCCAAGCAGTTGACCGACAACGAGCAGGCCATCGTGGCCGAACTGGCGGCCGTGCAGGGCCAGCCGGTGGACATCGGTGGCTACTACAAGCCCGACTTCGGCAAGCTCGACGCCGTGATGCGCCCCAGCGCCACCTTCAACGCCGCGTTGGCGTCGGTGAAGGCCTGAGCGTTCAGGTCGCGAGTTACAAAAAGGCCGGCCCATCGCCGGCCTTTTTCATTGGGCGCGGAAAGGTTCGCCCCGCAGGCGGCTGCCGGCGGCGATGCCACGCTTGGCGAACCAGCCCTGGTTCATCTCCAGCACGTAGCGCACCGGCTGGGCCGAGCAGTGCGAGTCGGTGGTCTGGGGCTTCATGTCGGCCAGGTTGACGATGGTGCCGTCGTCCGCCACGAAGGCGGCGGTCAGCGGCAGCAGCGTGTTCTTCATCCAGAAACACTGGCTGGCCGGCTGCTCGAAGACGAACAGCATGCCCTCGTGCAAGGGCATCTCCTTGCGCATCATCAGCCCGATGGAACGCTGCTGGGGGGTCAGGGCCACCTGGGCGTCGATCTGGTGCATGCCGGCGCCGAGTTTGACGCGCGGCAGGTTCATCTGGGGAGCGTCCTGCGCGTGTGAGGCGCAGGCCGCCGCGAGCACAAAGGGCAACAAGAGTCGGGGTGTGGCGTTCATGGTGGGCGATAACAACTAGAATTTTCGGGTTCGTCCTGCTTCCATTCGGAGACCCGCCTACATGTATCAGCATATCAAGGTCCCTGCCCAGGGCCAGAAGATCACCGTCAATCCGGACATGTCGCTCAACGTGCCCGACGATCCGATCATTCCCTACATCGAGGGCGATGGCACGGGGCTGGACATCACCCCCGTGATGCTCAAGGTGGTGGACGCGGCCGTGGCCAAGGCCTATGGCGGCCAGAAGCAGATCCACTGGATGGAGGTCTATGCCGGCGAGAAGTCGACCCAGGTCTATGGCCCCGACGTCTGGCTGCCGGAGGAAACCCTGGCCGCGCTCAAGGAATACGTGGTCTCCATCAAGGGCCCGCTGACCACGCCCGTGGGCGGTGGCATCCGCAGCCTCAACGTGGCCCTGCGCCAGGAACTGGACCTCTACGTCTGCCTGCGCCCGGTGCAGTACTTCAAAGGTGTGCCCTCGCCGCTGAAGGAGCCCGAGAAGACCAACATGGTGATCTTCCGCGAGAACTCGGAGGACATCTACGCCGGCATCGAGTACGAGGCCCGGTCGCCCAAGGCCGTCAAGCTCATCAAGTTCCTGCGCGAGGAAATGGGGGTCACCAAGATCCGTTTCCCCGACACCTCCGGCATCGGCATCAAGCCGGTGTCCATCGAAGGCACCGAGCGCCTGGTGCGCAAGGCCATCCAGTACGCCATCGACAACGACAAGCCCAACGTGACCATCGTGCACAAGGGCAACATCATGAAGTACACCGAGGGCGGCTTCCGCGACTGGGCCTATGCGCTGGCGCAGAAGGAGTTCGGCGCCGCGCCCATCGATGGCGGCCCCTGGTGCAAGTTCAAGAATCCCAAGACCGGCCGCGACATCACCATCAAGGACAGCATCGCTGATGCCTTCCTGCAGCAGATCCTGCTGCGCCCGGCCGAGTACTCGGTGGTGGCCACGCTCAACCTCAACGGCGACTACATCTCGGACGCGCTGGCGGCCCAGGTCGGCGGCATCGGCATCGCCCCCGGCGCCAACCTGTCGGACACCGTGGCCTGCTTCGAGGCCACCCACGGCACCGCGCCCAAGTACGCCGGCAAGGACTACGTCAACCCCGGCTCCGAGATCCTCTCGGCCGAGATGATGCTGCGCCACATGGGCTGGAAGGCCGCGGCCGACCTGGTCATCAGCTCGCTGGAAAAGGCCATCCAGTCCAAGAAAGTCACCTACGACTTCGCCCGCCTGATGGACGGCGCCACCCAGGTCAGCTGCTCGGGGTTCGGGCAGGTGATGATCGACCACATGTGAGTCGACGGCGCCCGGTTGGTCGGGCACCGGCATCAGCCCCTGTCCTGGCCGGACCGGGGCTTTTTTGTGGACGGACGCTGGCCTAGGGTAAATACGGATCGGCGGGCTGTCGAAAAAGGCCACGCTGCGTCGTCGTGAGTGTGGAGGCCGCCGATGCGCTGGCGGAGTCCACCCGGGCGCCCACGCGCGCCCGCCTTGCAACGCGCCCGTGTCGGCGCATGAACCGGAGACCCACCATGATGAACCCCGTCATCCACTTCGAGATGTCCTACCAGGACCGCGAACGCGCGGCCGCCTTCTACCGCGCGGCCTTTGGCTGGCAGACGCAGATGCTGGGCGCCGACATGGGCCACTACCTGCTGCTGACCACCGCCGTCACCGACGCCAAGCCCGGGGCGCCGGCGGGCGCCATCGGCGGGGGCATGTTCGCGCGCAGCGCCGACATGCCCGCCCACATGCAGCAGCCGTCCGTGGTCATCGGCGTGGAGGACGTGCTGGCCGCCATGGCCCGCGTGCGCGCGGCCGGCGGCCAGGTGCTGGGCGAGCCCATGACCATCCCCGGCGTGGGTGAGTACGTGCCCTTCATGGACACCGAAGGCAACCGCCTGAGCATGCTGCAGCCCAGCTGAAGGAGCCTCCCATGCGATTCATGATCATCGTCAAGTCCTGTCCCGAGTTCGAGGCCGAGGTCACGCCGGCCGCGCCCGAGGAACTGATGGCCGAGATGGCCGCCTACCACGAGGAACTGGCCCGCGCCGGCGTGCTGCTCGATGGCAGTGGCCTGCACCCCAGCCGCACCGGCTGGCGCATGCACTACGGCGCCGACGGCAGCACCCGCGTGGTCGACGGACCCTTCGCCGAGGCCAAGGAGCTGATCGCCGGCTACACCCTGATCCAGGTGCGCTCGCGCGAGGAAGCCATGGCCTGGAGCCGGCGTTTCCCCAACCCCGCCGGGCGCGGCAAGGAAGCGGTCATCGAGCTGCGCCAGATCATCGAGCTCGACGAGTTCCCGCCCAGCGAGGCACTGGACAAGTTCAAGCAGCTGGACGCTCAGTCCAAGCCCTGAGGTCACCCATGCTCAAGACCCTTGCCCTGGTGCTGCTGGTGGCCGTTGCCGCGCTGCTGGTCTACGCCAGCACCCGGCCCGACCACTTCCGCGTCGAACGCGCCACCACCATCCACGCCCCGGCCGAACGCCTGTTCCCGTTGATCAACGACCTGCACCGCTTCAACACCTGGAATCCCTACAACCAGAAGGACCCGGCCATGGCCGGCCAGTACAGCGGGCCCGAGGCCGGCCCTGGCGCGACCTACGACTTTCAGGGCAACAAGGACGTCGGCAAGGGCCGCATCGGCATCACCGCGTCCACCGCGCCCACGGCCGTCACCATGCAGCTGGACATGTGGGAGCCGTTCGAGGGCCACAACGTCGTCGACTTCACGCTCGCCCCCGCAGGCGGCGCCACCCGCGTCACCTGGGCCATGCACGGCCCCAGCAGCTTCCTGCCCAAGCTCATCGGCATCTTCGTCAACATGGACCAGATGATCGGCCGCGACTTCGAGCAGGGGCTGGCCAACCTCAAGGCCCTGGCCGAAAAGCCCTGACCCCGCCCACCCCCACCGAGGACACCACCATGCTGCGCCAGATCTTCGTCAACCTGCCCATCCAGGACATGGCCCGCTCGCAGGCCTTCTTCAAGGCCCTGGGCCTGAATTTCAACCCGCGTTTCACCAACGAGCAGGGCGCCTGCCTGGAGATCGCCGACAACATCTACGCCATGCTGCTGGTCGAGTCCTTTTTCCAGGGCTTCACCAAGCTGCCCGTGGCCGACGCCCGGAAAACCACCGAGGTGCTGATCGCGCTGTCGTGCGACAGCCGCGCCGAGGTGGACGAGCTGGTGGCACGGGCCGTGGCCGCGGGCGCCACCACGCCCAACACGCCGCAGGACCACGGCTTCATGTACCAGCACGGTTTCGCCGACCTCGACGGCCACCAGTGGGAGGTGTTCTGGATGGACGAGTCCGCCGCGCCCGCGCAGATGTAAGCGCCGCGTGCACGCCGCCCTGCACGAGACCATCGCCACCGTCTGGCGCCTGGAGTCACCCGCCATCGTGGGCGCACTCATGCGCCTGGTGCGCGACCTGGCCGTGGCCGAGGAGCTGGCCCAGGACGCGCTGGTGGCGGCGCTCGAACACTGGCCCGCCGACGGCCTGCCCGACAAGCCCGGTGCCTGGCTCATGACCACCGCCAAACGCCGTGCCCTCGATCACCTGCGCCACCGGCGGCTGAGCGAAACCCGCCACGGCGAGCTGGCGGCCGACCTGGCCGCGATGGAGGCCCTGACCGTGCCCGATTTCAGCGACACCCTGGACGAGCGCCGCGCCGGCAGCGTGGCCGACGATCTGTTGCGCCTGGTCTTCACCGCCTGCCACCCGGTGCTGACACCCGACGCCCGCGTGGCCCTCACGCTCAGGCTGCTGGGTGGCCTGAGCACACAGGAGATCGCGCGCGCCTTCCTGGCCGCCGAGCCCGCCATCGCCCAGCGCATCGTGCGCGCCAAGCGCCGCCTGGCCGAGGCCGATGTGCCCTACGAGGTGCCCCGAGGCGCCGAGCTCGCGCCGCGCCTGGCCTCGGTGCTGGAGGTGGTCTACCTCATCTTCAACGAGGGTTACACCGCCACCAGCGGCGCCGACTGGATGCGCCCGGCCCTGTGCATGGAAGCCCTGCGGCTGGGCCGCATGCTGGCGGAGCTGGCGCCCACCGAACCCGAGGTGGCCGGCCTGCTGGCGCTGATGGAGCTGCAGGCCTCGCGCACGGCCGCCCGCACCGACGCCCAAGGTCAGCCCGTGCTGCTGGCCGAGCAGGACCGCACACGCTGGGACCGCCTGCTGATCCGGCGCGGCCTGGCCGCCCTGGCGCGTGGCGAACAGCTGGCCGGTGCCACGCGCGGGCCCTATGTGCTGCAGGCCGCCATCGCCGCCTGCCATGCCCGCGCCACGCGCTGGGCCGATACCGACTGGTCACGCATCGCCGCGCTGTACGGCGAGCTGGCCCAGGTCGCGCCTTCGCCGGTGGTGGAGCTCAACCGCGCGGTGGCCGTGGCCCAGGCCCAGGGACCGGCGGCGGGTCTGGCCATCGTCGAGGGCCTGCTGGACCACCCCGCCATGGCCCGCTACCACTGGCTGCCCAGCGTGCTGGGCGACCTGCTGTTCAAGCTGGGGCGGCGGGCCGAGGCCCGCGAGGCCTTCGAGCGCGCGGCGGCTCTGGCCGGCAACGAACGCGAGCGTGAGTTGCTGCTGGCGCGGGCGCACGAGGCCCAGGGCTGAGCCGGGCCGGTGCGGCCACGTCAGACGAAGTCGCGCAGCCGGTACCAGCCCATGCCCACGGCCTGCATGAGGCCGCCCAGGCCTTCGCCGCCGGGGAAGGGCGGGTTGGTGATGCCGGCGAACCAGTCCAGCCGCTCGGGGTGGCCGGCCATGGCCTCGGTGACCAGCGTGGCCGCCACGCGGGTGGGCACCAGGCCGTGGCCGCAGAAACCCTGGGCCCAGAACACCCGTTCGCCGCGCCGGCCCCAGTCGGGCATGCGGCGCAGGGTGATGTCGATGTGGCCGCCCCAGGCGAAGTCCATGCGCACGTCCCTGAGCTGCGGGAAGGTGCGCAGGATGTTGGCCTTCATGGCCTGCGGCAGCTGGGGCGGCGTGCCGCCCATGTAGGTGCATTTGCCGCCGAACAGCAGACGGTGGTCGGCCGTCATGCGGAAGTATTCGAGGATGAACTGGTTGTCGTAGACCGCGTGGTTGCCGGGGATGAGGCCGCGGCACACCGATTCGCCCAGCACCTCGGTCACGCCGATGAAGGTGCCCACGGGGAGGACACGCGCCGACACACGCGGGTCCACCTGGTCGAGGTAGGCGTTGGCGGCCAGCACGATCTGGTCGCAGTGCACCGACATGCCACCGGCCACGCGCACGGTGATGCCCTGCGCGTCCTCGGTGTAGCCGTCGACGCGGCTGTGTTCGTGGATGACGGCGCCGGCCTTCTCGGCCGCGCGCGCCAGGCCCAGCACGTACTTGAGCGGGTGGATGTGGGCGCCTTCCGGGTCCACGATGCCGGCCTGGAAGCGCTCGGAGTTCAGGTAGCGCGGCAGCGTGGCCTTGTCCACGAAGCGCAGTTTGTGGTAACCCCACTCCTTTTCGCATTCTTCCATCCAGCCGGTCAGGTCGGCCACGCGGCGCGGCAGCACGGCCACCTCCAGGTGGCCTTGCACCAGGTCGCAGGCGATCTGCTCGTCGCGCATGAGCTGGCGCATCGAAGCCACGGCCTGGAGCGATTCGTCGAACATGGCCTTGGCGCGCTCCTGGCCCATGACGCCTTTGAGGCGCTGCATGCCACACGGAAAGCCGATGATCATCTGCCCGCCGTTGCGGCCCGAGGCGCCCCAGCCCACGCGGCTGGCCTCCAGCACCAGCACCGACTTGCCGGCGCGTGCCAGCTCCAGCGCGCAATACAGGCCAAAAAAGCCGGCACCGACCACACACACGTCCACGCGCCGGCTCTCGGCCAGGGCGGGGCGGGGTGTCTGCTGGTCGCGCGAGGTGGCGGCGTAGTAGCTGTCAACGTGTTCGGGGCTGCTGCGGAACATGAGCGGACCTTTTGGGATGGGGGCGGGGCCTTCAGGCCAGTTCGATCAGGTGGCGCAGATCCCACTGCTGGCGCGGGTCGGCCGCGCCCTGGCGCTCGGCGTGCTCGTGGTGCTTGATGCCAATGTAGGCGTCGACCAGCGGGTGGCCCAGCAACGCGCGGACCACGGGGTCTTCGTCGAGATGGCGCAGCGCATCGGGCAGCGCGGTGGGCAGGGCGTGTGCATCCGCCGTCCCGGCTTGTGGGGCCTGCCCGGCGCTCAGGCCCGCCAGGCCCAGGCCCAGCGTGAGCGCCACCGACAGATAGGGGTTGGCGTCGCCGCCGGGCAGTCGGTTTTCGACGCGCCGCGCGCTGGGGCCCGCGCTGGGGATGCGAAAGGCCAGCGAGCGGTCCTCGGGGCCCCAGCTCGCGTGCGAGGGCGCGGCGTCCGACAGCACGACGCGGTCGTAGGACATGCCATGGGGCGCGAAGAAGGCCATGGCCGCCCCCGCGTGCGCCTGCAACCCGGCCACGAAGTGGCCCAGCGCGGGTGTATCGCCGCCGTCGGCCTGGGCAAACACATGGGGCCACTCACGGGCCTCGTGTTGCAGGCTGAAGTGCCAGTGTGTGCCGGTGCCGGGCTGGTCGAGGAAGGGCTTGGCCGCGAAACTGGCCAGAAAGCCGTGGCGCGCCGCCACATCGCGCGCCAGGCGTTTGAAGCGGAACACCGCATCGGCCTGGGCCAATGGCGCGCCGGGACGGAAGTTGACCTCGTATTGCGACAGCGCCGATTCGTGCGCGTGGCCGTTGACCGGAATACCCAGCTGTTCGCAGCCGGCGAACAGCTCGTCGAAATAGGCATCGAAGTGGCCCAGGCGCTCCAGCGACAGCGCCTCGCAGGCCGACTCGCGCGCCGGTGCGCCGGGCCGGGCGCGGGCGCCACGCAGCCGCACCGAGCCATCGGCGGCTTCCTCGCGCTCCAGCAGGAACAGCTCCAGCTCGGGCGCCACCAGGGCCCGCAGGCCCTGCGCGTCGAGTCCGGCCAGCACGCGGCGCAGGGCCGCACGCGGCGAGAGTTCGCTGGCGTCGATCTCGCGTCCGTGGCGGGCCGACCACCAGCGCCCGGTGGGCTCGCAGATCACCGTGGCCTCGCCCGGCCGGCCCGGGCTGGGTGCCAGCGTGGCCAGGTCGGGCACCAGGTGCATGTCGATGTACTGTGCCGGCAGCAGCGGCCCGATCACGTCCTCGGGTTCGCCACCCGTGAGTGTCAGTCCCAGCACCACCGACGGCAGCTTGCAGCCACCCAGCGCGAGGAAGTCGTCGCGCGCGACGCGCTTGCCGCGCGCGATGGAGGTGAAGTCGCCGATGGCGCATTCGACGCGGCGCGCGGCCAGGGGTTCGAGGGCTTGGGCCAGCTCGATCGGGGAGGGGGGTGTGAGCGGGGTGATGTCGGGCATGGGGCGGGAAGGTGAAGGCCCCGATGATGGCGTGATTGGACCTTCTGAAGAGGTCCATTTGGGTGGTGGTCGTGGTGCCAAATGGCGACAGACCGGCGCCGGCACCGCCGCGTTGATGGGCTTGATTATTTTTAAAAAGCATTTGCTTGTCAAAAATAAACCAAGCTGTTATGGTCCTGCGTCATGACCGCTCCGGACCCCACTTCCACCCCCAGCGCCGAGCGCCGCCCACGTGGGCGTCCGCGCAAGCTGCCCGAGGCGCGCGACGACGGCAACCGGCGCCAGGAGCTGATCCGCGCCGCGGCGCGCCTGTTCCGCCAGCATGGCTTTGCCGCCACCAGCACGCGCGACATCGCCGCCGCCTGTGGCATGCGCTCGGGCTCGCCCTTCTACCACTTCGACAGCAAGGAGGTGCTGCTGGCCGCGGTGATGGAGGAGGGAATGCGTTTTGCCATCGCGCGCCAGACCGAGGTGCTGGCCGGGGCCGGCGCGCCGGGCCAGCCGCTGGTGGCGCGCTTTCGCGCCATGGTGCGCAGCCACCTCGACGTGCTGCTGGGCCCGGACAGCGACTTCATTCCGGTGATGCTGTACGAGTGGCGCAGCCTGACGCCGGCGCAGCGCGAGGCGGTGGTCGATTTGAAGAACCGCTACGAAGCGCCCTGGGGCGACCTGCTGGCCGACCTGCACGCCGCCGGCCATTTGCGGGGCGATCCGGCGCTGGCGCGGCTGCTGATGTTCGGCGCGCTCAACTGGAGCGCCCAGTGGTTCGACCCGGCGCGGCGCGCCACGCTGGACGACGTGGCCGACGCCGCGCTGCAGCTGTTTCTGAAGGATGTGCGATGAGCTACCGATCCGTTTTTGCCCCCGGCCTGTTCGCCTGCCGCACTCTCGTGGTCACCGGTGGCGGCTCGGGCATTGGCCGCTGTACCGCCCACGAACTGGCCGCGCTGGGCGCCCACGTGGTGCTGGTGGGCCGCAACGCCGAGAAGCTGCAGGCCACCGTGGCCGAGATCCAGGCCGATGGCGGTGACGCCAGCTTCCACGTGTGCGACATCCGCCACGAGGGCGCGGTGCAGGCCATGGTGGCCGACATCGTGGCCGCGCGCGGGCGCATCGACGGTCTGGTCAACAACGCCGGCGGCCAGTACATCACGCCGCTGGAGAAGATCAGCGCCAAGGGCTGGGACGCGGTGATCGCGACCAACCTCACCGGTGGCTTCCTGGTGGCGCGCGAGTGTTACCAACAGTCCTTCGCCGCGCACGGCGGCGCCATCGTCAACATCGTGGCCGACATCTGGGGCTCCATGCCCGGCATGGGCCACAGCGGCGCGGCACGGGCCGGCATGGTCAGCTTCACCGAAACGGCGGCACTGGAATGGGCCCGGAGCGGCGTGCGCGTGAACGCGGTGGCCCCGGGCTACATCGCCTCGCACGGCATGGACCACTATCCCCCGGAGGCCGGCCCCATGCTGCGCGAGATGCGGACCACGGTGCCGCTGGGGCGCTTCGGCAACGAGGCCGAGACGGCGGCCGGCATCGTCTTTCTGCTGAGCCCGGCGGCCAGCTTCATCAGCGGCACGGTGCTGCGCATCGACGGCGCGCGCCCGCAGGTGCGCATGGGCTGGGGCCAGGTGGCCGCGCCCGCCGAGGTGCAGCAGCGCGACGCCGTGCGGCCCTTCGATGGTTTCCACCGCTACGTCACGCCCAAGGTGTTTGCATGAGGTTTCAATCGAACTGGAACAGCGCCAGCTCTCAGGCGCAGACTCGCCGCGAAGCCATGCTGGCGCGCATCGCCCAGTGGCACGCGCTGGAGGAGCGGGCCGCCGCGGTCTCGGCCCGGTCGCTGCCGGTGTTCGAGAAGCGCGGCCAGCTGCTGCCGCGCCAGCGCGTGGCCCTGCTGCTGGACGCTGGCGCGCCGTGGCTGCCGCTGTGTGCGCTGGCGGGCTACCTGCAAGACAGCAAGGACCCGGCGAAGTCGGTGCCCGGGGGCGGCATGCTGGCGGGCATTGGTTTCATCAGCGGCGTGCGCTGCATGGTGGTGGCCAGCGATTCGGGCATCGACGCCGGCGCCATCCAGGCCATGGGCCTGGACAAGATCCTGCGCGTGCAGGAGATCGCGTTGCAGAACAAGCTGCCCTTCGTGCACCTGGTGGAGAGCGCCGGCGCCAACCTCATGAAGTACCGCGTCGAGGGCTTTGTGCACGGCGGCGCCCTGTTCCGCAACCTGGCGCGGCTGTCGGCCGCAGGGCTGCCGGTGATCACCGTCCAGCACGGCTCGGGCACGGCGGGCGGTGCCTACATGCCGGGCCTGAGCGACGTGGTCATCATGGTGCGCGGGCGTTCGCGCGCCTTCCTGGCCGGGCCGCCGCTGCTCAAGGCCGCCACCGGCGAAATCGCCACCGAGGAGGAACTGGGCGGCGCCGAGATGCACACCACGCTGTCCGGCCTGGGCGAGCACCTGGCCGAGGACGATGGCCACGCGCTGGGCATCGCGCGCGAGGTGGTGGCGCGCCTGGGCGCCAGCTTCCGTGCCCCGCCATCGGCCGTCCCCGCTGGCGCACCGCCGCCGCTGTACCCGGCCGATGACCTGCTCGCGCTCATGCCCGAAACCCTGCGCGAGCCGGTGGACATGCACGAGGTCATGGCGCGCCTGGCCGACGGCTCCGAGCTGCTGGCGTTCAAGCCGCTGTACGGCGCGGCCACCCTGTGCGTGCAGGCCAGCATCGCGGGCCATGCGGTGGGTTTCATCAGCAACAACGGCCCCATCGACGTGGCCGGCGCCAACAAGGCGACCCACTTCATCCAGCAGATGTGCCAGCTGGGCCAGCCGCTGATCTACCTGCAGAACACCACCGGCTACATGGTGGGCAAGGACAGCGAGCAGGGCGGCATGATCAAACACGGCAGCAAGATGATCCAGGCCGTGACCAACGCCACCGTGCCGCAGATCACGATCCAGTGTGGCGCCAGTTTCGGTGCCGGCAACTACGGCATGTGCGGGCGGGGTTACGCGCCGCGTTTCCTCTTTGCCTGGCCCAACGCGCGCACCGCCGTGATGGGCGGCGAGCAGGCCGCCAGCACCATGCGCACCGTGACCGAGGCCGGCCTGCTGCGCAAAGGCATCACGCCCGACCCGGCCGAGATGCAGGCGCAGTTCGAGCGCATCGTCGAGGTGTTCGAGTCGCAGGCCGATGCCTTCTACACCAGCGGCCTGCTGCTGGACGACGGCATCATCGACCCGCGCGACACCCGCGCCGTGCTGGCGCAGTGCCTGGACATGTGCGCCGAGGCGCAGGCGCGCCAACTGCGGCCCATGCAGTTCGGCGTGGCGCGGATGTAGGCCATGGCCGAGCCCCTCAAGCACCTGCTGAACGACGGCGTGCCGCCGCGCATCGCGGCCATGTTCAAGCGCGCCTGGCGCGGCTTCGACACCGCGACCTTCCTGCGCCAGGTGGAGCCCGGCTACGAGCGGCTGGAACTGATGCAGCGCGGCCAGCGCATCGCCGAGGCCCTGCACGCCCGGCTGCCCGAAGATGTGGAGCGGGCGCTGGCCATCCTGGTGGACTCGCTCGATCCCCCCATGGGCCTGGACGCCAAGGGCGAACCCGACGCGGGCGACCGGCCCTACAGCGCCTTTCTGTACCTGCCGCACAGCCTGTTCATCGCCGCCCACGGCCTGGGCCATTGGGACGCCGCCCTGCGCGCCCAGCACGCGCTCACGCAGCGCTTCACCGCCGAGTTCTGCCTGCGGCCCTACCTGATCCACCACCGCGCCGCCACGCTGGCGCGGCTGCGCGACTGGGCGCAGGACGACAACGCCCATGTGCGCCGCGCCGCCAGCGAAGGCACGCGCCCGCGCCTGCCCTGGGCGCCGCGCCTGCCCGAATTCCAACGCGATCCCACGCTCGCGTTGCCGCTGCTGGAGGCGCTCAAGGACGATGCTTCGTCCTACGTGCGGCGCTCGGTGGCCAACCACCTGGGCGACATCGCCAAGGACCACCCGCAACACGCCACCACCACCGCGCGCCGCTGGCTGGACGGTGCGCCCTCCGAGCGCGCGGGCCTGGTGCGCCACGGCCTGCGTTTCCTCATCAAGCAGGGGCACCCCGACGCGCTCGACGTGCTGGGCCTGGGCCATGAGGCGGCGCTCGATATCGCGGCCGTTCGCATCGCGCCGGCCGAGGCACCCATCGGCGGCAAGCTGCGCATCGAGGCCGAACTGCACAACCCCACACCACGCAGCCAGCGCGTGCTGGCCGACCTGGTGGTGCACTACGTCAAGGCCAGCGGCGGCAGCTCGCCCAAGGTCTTCAAGCTCGCCACGCTGGACATCGCGCCGGGCCACACCGTGGCGGTGGGCAAGACGCTCTCGTTGGCGCAGATGACGACGCGCACCCACCACCCCGGCCGCCATGCGGTGGCGCTGCTGCTCAATGGCCGCGCCCATCCGCTCGGGCATTTCGATCTGACGACATAACCAGGAGACACACCATGCAGTTCACCCACGAACACCGCGAAATCCAGAAGACCCTCAAGCGCTTCATTGACGAGGAGATCAACCCGCATGTGGACGAATGGGAGGCGGCCGAGATCTTCCCGGCGCACGAGGTGTTCAAGAAGATGGGCAACCTGGGCCTGCTGGGCCTGACCAAGCCCGAGGCCTACGGTGGCGCGGGCCTGGACTACAGCTACAGCGTGGCCATGGCCGAGGCGTTGGGCCACATCGACTGCGGTGGCGTGCCCATGGCCATCGGCGTGCAGACCGACATGTGCACGCCCGCGCTGGCCCGCTTCGGCAGCGACGAGCTGCGGCGCGAGTTCCTGGCACCGGCCATCGCCGGCGACATGGTGGGCTGCATCGGCGTGAGCGAGCCGGGCGCTGGCAGCGACGTGGCCGGCATCAAGAGCACGGCACGCAAGGACGGCGACGACTACGTGATCAGCGGCTCCAAGATGTGGATCACCAACAGCATCCAGGCCGACTGGATGTGCATGCTGGTCAACACGGGCGAGGGTCCGATCCACAAGAACAAGAGCCTGGTGATGGTGCCCATGCGGGAGAACGGCCAGCTGCGCAAGGGCATCACGGTGGGCCAGAAGATCAAGAAGATCGGCATGCACAGCAGCGACACCGGGCTGATCCATTTCGACGAGGTGCGTGTGCCGCAACGCTACCTGATCGGCCAGGAAGGCGCCGGCTTCATCTACCAGATGCAGCAGTTCCAGGAAGAGCGGCTGTGGTGTGCCGCGAGTTGCCTGCAAAGCCTCACCAACTGCGTGCAGTGGACCATCGACTATGCCAAGGAGCGCAAGCTGTTCGGCGGTGCCTTGTCCGACCAGCAGTGGGTGCAGTTCAAGCTGGCCGAACTCAAGACCGAGATCGAAGCCCTGCGCGCGCTGACCTACCAGGCCTGCGAGCACTACGTGGCCGGCGAGGACGTGACCGAATGGGCCACCATGGCCAAGCTCAAGGCCGGCCGGCTCAACCGCACCGTGCCCGACACCTGCCTGCAGTTCTGGGGCGGCATGGGCTTCACCTACGAGAACAAGGTCTCGCGCCTGTACCGCGATGGGCGGCTGGCGTCGATTGGTGGCGGGGCCGACGAGGTGATGATGGGGATTCTAGCCAAGACGATGGGGATGATGAAGCGGCCTGGTGCTTGAGGGTTCGGAGGTTTTTTATGCGTTGCACCACGTTTCCCCCCCTATCCCCCCCAGCCCCCCTTTCCGCCCCCGCAGGGGCGGAAAGGGGGGGGCCTGGATTTGACCCCTTCGCGCCGATCACGGAACACGTGCGGCAAGTCGCCACCACCTTTGCACGCCACGGCGCGAACCCACGGTTGGGGCTGCCTCGAACGGCATGGCTCGGCGCCGCTGGCCGCTGCGCGTGCCAGAACGAGCAGGCGCGCAGCGCCGACGCGCGGTGCCGAGCAAGGACGCCAGCCGGCGGTCCCAACCGCAGCGCCAGGGCCGTGGTGTGCACGGGTGGTGGTGGCGCATCGTTTGTAGCCCGCAGTCGGCGTCCAGACCCAAGATCCAGGCCCCCCCCCGAACGGACCCCCCGGGGGGGG